>JAAYDG010000140.1 GCA_012729355.1 Clostridiales bacterium | reverse complement strand
TTTTCAACAGAAAAGGGTATAGAGTAAAAGAGGTATAAAGGGGGATCATAAAGTGAAAAGATCATTCAACAAGACGATCGGATGCCTCGCGGTGTTGGCGGCGTTTTTGATTGCCTTCGCTGCGCCGTCGGAAAGTTACGGCGCTTCTTCGTTTTCGGACACGAAGGATCACTGGGCGGAGCAATCCATCGAAACGGCCGTGGCCCGGGGCATTATCAAGGGCTACACCGACGGGCGATTTCGGCCGGATGCAAAAGTGTCCCGGGCGGAATTTGTGAGCATGCTCAACCGGGCACTGGGGAACACATCGACAGGCACCATGGATTTCGATGATATTTCAGGCAGCGCCTGGTATTATTACGATGTGGCCAAGGCCGTCACCGCAGGCTATGTGGACGGATTCAACGACGGCACGTTTCGTCCCGATCACCTGATCACTCGGCAGGAGGCTGCGGTGATGCTGTCCCGGGTGTTGCCCACCCATGGCTACAGTACGAATCTGAGCCGTTTTTCAGATTATCGAACCATTGCGGATTGGGCGGAGGAAGCGATTTCTTCCGTGAGCGGAAAGGGCTATCTTTCCGGCTATACCGACGGCAAAGTTCATCCGCTTGACGCCCTTACGCGGGCTCAGGCAGCCAAGATCATCAGCGAGATCGCCGAAGAGGAGAACATCTCGGCTTCGGATCCAGTCATCAAAAAAGACGGAACAAAGTTGACCGGCCGGATCTATGCCAACAATGTCACCATCCACAGGGATCTTGACGACGGAGAAGCGATTCTGGACAATTGCGTTGTTTTGGGGAAACTGATCGTTCAGGGGGGCGGAGACAACACTGTGACCGTGAACAACTCCCGGGTGATCAATGCGCTGGTGGACCGTTCCGCCGGGCAGGTGAGACTCCTGGCCAAAGGCAGCACGGCGATCCTGAACACGGTCTGTTCCGAAGACTTTGCCCTGGAGACTTCGGGACTGAGCGGAACCGGTTTTGAGAAAATCAGCTGCACTTCATCTTCCAACGGAATACTGAAGGGCAGTTTCCCCTATGTTTCCATCGACGGTGCTTCGGCGGATCTGCAGCTGGTATCGGGAACGATCACCACGCTGGATGTGAACAGCGCGGCCCGGCGGTCGAACATCACCCTGGACAGCAGAGCTGTGGTGAGCCTGGCCAATGTGCGCGCAGAATCCTATTTCCACGGAACCGGGACCGTTTCGGACATGCAAGTTTACGCCAAGGGCGTCACCTATGAGACGAAACCGAAAAAGTGGTCGATCCGCTCCGGCGGACAGACGCCTGCGCTGGATGACCCGGAGTTGTCCGTCACGTTCAGCCCGGTCAGAGGAAAAACCAATGTCTACCTGGATACAGCGATCACGATCACCTTCAGTTCAGCCATGCGGGAAGATGACGGCAGCACCATTACGAATTCGGAACTGCCGGGCATCGTGACGATCCGAAAGGGGTCCACCGGCGGCAGCGCCGTAGCCTATACCGGATCCATCAATTCCGCCAAAACGGTGATGACGCTGACCCCTTCGACGCCTCTCCTGGAGGACACCAGGTATTATATCGTGGTGAAGGCAGGGACCATGATCGATACCGACGGAGAAGAAAACGAGGCCATGACCTCCTATTTCAACACGGGCAGCGACACGGAGAAGCTTTTGGTGACATATGTGCCCGTCCATGGGGAGACCGCCGTGGCCGCAGACCGGAAGAGTTTTACGATCAGCTTCTCCGAAGGGCTCACGAAGTACAACGGGACCTCTCTTTCCACCGGGGACAGCTATCTGAAGAGCAGTGTGATTCTGTTCCGGCGGGGAAATACGAATGTGGGTGTGTCGGACTATACGGTTTCCATCAACAGCGCACGGACCCGGATCACAATCACGTTGGATGACGACTATGATCTGACCTTGAATACGAATTATACGATCGGGGTAAAAGCCTCCACGTTGAAAACGACAGACGGTGAGGCGGTGCCGGCCTCCAATGCGACTTGGAAGACGGCCGGACTGCCGGTTTTGAGCAGCGTCGGCGTCGTTGCGGGTGAAACATCGGTGACTTTCAAAGCGACGCCCAACGTCAGCGGCAGGATCTATGCCGTGCTGCTGCCGGCCGACGCCGCTGCACCGACGGCGGCCCGGATACGGGACGGCAAGGATGCGGCGGATGCTGCAGCCATAGCCGCAGTGAACGCCGCAACACCGGCCTCCGGCGCAGCGACGCTGCCTCTTACGGGGGAAGGAATCACCAGAGACACGGCTTACAAGGTGTATGCCGTGTTGTATGACGGCAGCGGCAACGCTTCCCAAGTAGTCAGCACACCGGCCACCACAGAGCCGCTGAAGCTCAAGAGCCTGACCGTCGTTCCCGATACGGGAACAGGAGACATCCTTACAGGATTCAAACCGGAAACGCTGGACTACGGCACCATCGTTGTGCCCAACGGCACTTCCTATGTGGAGGTGACGGCGGAAGCCAAT
>JAAYDG010000139.1 GCA_012729355.1 Clostridiales bacterium | reverse complement strand
TGATCTCCTTTTCATCCATCTGCTTCTGGAAATCAAAGGAGAAGGCGCTCATCTTCTTCGACTCTTCGAGGAAGACAGCCTTGTCTGCGTCCGGAATTGAATCCCAGAGCCTCTTGGAAGCCACGAGTGGGTTGGAGACATGCATGTACCAGAGGAGCGCAGCACTCTTCGTCAGCTCGAAGTATTTCTGGGTGAGCATATGCGTCGTCGTTCCCTCGCATCCGTCGATCGTCTTGAGCTGCCAGGCTGAATAGACGTCGTTGAACGCCATGGGGACCGCGCTCGCGCCGAATGCGTTGATCGTGTCGATCATTTCAGCCGAGTTGATGACCCGAAGCTTCAGACCCTTGAGATCCTCGATGCCGTTGACCGGTTTCGGGGGGAATAGATGGCGCATCCCGTTCTCCCACCACCCAAGAATGATAAGGTTTCTCTTCGCCAGTCCTTCTTCGAACTCCTTGCCTACCGGGCCGTTCAGAACATCATGGGCCTCCTGGGAATCCTTGAAGATGAAGGGAAGGCTGAGCACCCCGATCTTCGGATTGTAGGAAGTCAGGAGAGATCCCGTTGCCAAAACCATGTCGGTGGTGCCGAGCTGGGCACCTTCAATGAGCTGGTTGGGCTTACCGTACAGATCAGAAGGATAGATCTCGAACTTATAGCGGTTGTCAGTCGCGGCCGATACTTTCTCGGCCCATGTTTCCAGGTACATCTGGTAATGGTGATCCTTGGTCCCCGTGTGCCCTATTTTTATCACCTTCGGGGCTGCAAATGCGGATGAAGAGAGCGCAAAAACAAACAACACCATGACCGCCGCAAGAAGCATTCTTTTCTTCAAAACTACCGCCTCCTTTTCTTTCTGCAAAAATAAAACAGGAGAAGAACCAATCCCGTTAAAGCCCCTCCTGAATTTCTTTAAAGTCTACAGTACTGCATAAATAACTGTCAAATATATATCGCATAATCATTTTGTTATTCCAATAACTATATTACGTGCGTACAAACCGGTTCCCGGGATTCTGCAGGCGGTCAGACCTGAACGGGGCTGAAAATGTATAATGAAAGGAAGAGCAGCCCCCTATCACAGTTGTTGCTGTTACTATCGGGGAGCGCGGAGCCTGAACGGGCATGATGGGAAAAAATCGTTGCATAAGAGAAAAGAGGGAAAACAATGAATGGCCTTATTGTAAAGAATGTCCGTATCTATTCCCCTGAGCCCATGGGGTCAGGGGATGTTTTTATTTTCGGAGGAAAAATCGCGAAAACGGGAAAACACATTTCATGGGACGCTTTCAAAGAATGCGGCTGTACCGTTCAAACCATCGACGGAACAGGGCTGCTTGCGGTCCCGGGATTTATCGATCAGCACGTACATTTCAACGGCGCAGGAGGAGAAGGCGGACCTCTCTACCGGACTCCCCCGACTCCACTGTCCGTTTTGATCAAAGCCGGCATTACGACAGCAATTGGCCTTCTGGGTACCGATGGTTTCACCCGCTCGCTCCGGGAGCTCCTGATGAAGGCACGGTCCCTTGAATCGCAAGGCATAACCACGAAGATATTCACCGGGGCATACCAGATTCCGGGCCCGGTACTGACCAGCGATATCGCGAGCGACATAATCCTCATCGATAAGGTGATAGGCCTTAAAATCGCCTATTCGGATCACCGTTCCTCCCATGCAGGCATACAAACTCTTCGGGAAACCGTGTCACAGGCACGGGTGGGAGGCATCCTCTCCGGAAAAAGCGGAGCCGTTATGATCCATATCGGCGAAGGACCCCATCGCCTCAGGCCTTTTCTGAACATAGCGGAGACTACGGATATTCCTTTGAGCCAGTTCATTCCAACCCACCTCAACAGGTCTCGTGAAGTACTGGAGGAATCCGTCCTCTGGGGAAAAGAAGGAGGATACGTGGATATAAGCGCCGGAGTATCAAGCCGCTACGGATTCGTATCGGCAGTCAGCCCGGGAAGTGCTGTCCTGCAGCTCCTGGAGAGAGGGGTCGCCGAGGATCGCATCACCATGAGTTCAGACGGCAACGGCGTCATGACTGTCACCGATCCGGCAACAGGAAAACATCGGCCTTTGATCGCCCCGGTCAGGTCACTTTTTGAAGAATTTGTGCAGATGGTCCGTGAAG
>JAAYDG010000138.1 GCA_012729355.1 Clostridiales bacterium | reverse complement strand
CGAACAGGGGGTCCCAGGTTGCAGCTTCTTCGGCCTCTGCTTCCGAGTATCCCAGCAGATATCCCGCCACTTTGGCTGCGGCTGCCCGGTTCAGTTCGCCATCCGGCTCAAAACGTCCATATCCAACGCCATCCAGGATGCCCAGCTCGGACATTTTTTCGATGGAGTCTTTATAAGGATTCTCGGAGATGTCGGTAAAGGTTGCCGCATATCCTGCTGTTACGGACACCAGAATAATACAAAGAGTCAGTAAAACGGACAGATTTCTTTTGCGATTCATTATGACCTCCTTTGCAATAGAATTCAGCTTCTATTTCTACTATACACTAAATAGTACTGGAGAGGGGGAGGAGTAGCAAGGTAAAATGAATACTTTTCCGGTTATGCGGCTATAAAGCGTATCAGGGGCGAAAGTCAAATTGACATCATAAAGGGATGCGGTATACTGAAATAGAAAGACGATGAAACGCTACGATGCAGAACGTATTTCGCAGGAGGATTCCATGGAAAATAAACCAAAGATTCTTATTCTCAGATGGGAAGCGGGACATGTGCCCCAGGGGTTGATGCAGCTGGAGACCATGCCGGGCAACAGCACCAATCCTGAATCCTATCCGTTCCCCGTAAAAATGGTCCATGTGAAAGGGGCCAATGTGCAGACCGTGATCACCCATCCCAGCCAGGCGGTACTGGCAGATATGATCCGGATCGCCAAAGAAATGATCGAAAAAGAAGACATCCGAGCCATTACCACCAGCTGCGGCTTCAATGCGGTTTTCCAGAAAGAATTGGCCGAAGCCTTGACCGTGCCGGTGTTTACTTCGGCATTGCTTCAGGTTCCTTTTGTCCAGTCCATGATCGGATATCAACGGACGGTCGGCGTCATTACAGCCAACAAGTCGGCGTTGACGGAAACGCATCTTCGAGCCTGCGGGATCACCGAAGCCATGAAGATAGAAGTAATGGGCCTGGAAAATGCGCCGGAGTGGAGCAAGATCTTCGAGCAGCCCGACGAAGCCTTCGATATTGAGATCGTGAGCCGGGAAATCATCGGCGTGGCGGAAGAAGGGATCAAGCGATGCCCGGACATGGGCGCCATCGTGCTGGAATGCACCGATCTGCCACCTTATGCCAAGAGGATCAGCAAAGCTGTCGGCCTGCCCGTCTTCGATTTTAATTCTATGATGGGACATGTAGCCATCGCGCTCGGCGAGATCGACCTCTATTGAAAGAAAAGCCGGACGGATGAAACACAATGCTGCCTTTGCTTTGAACGAACAGGAACATGAGGGGACTTGATTTGAATGACTTTACATTGGTGATCATCGGTGTTTTTATTCCCTTGGCGGGCACCGTTGTCGGCTCGAGTTTTGTTTTTTTTCTGAAAGAGCAGTTGAAACCCTCTCTCCAGAAAATGATGCTGGGCTTTGCTTCCGGCGTGATGATTGCTGCTTCGGTTTGGTCTTTGATTATTCCTGCCATCGATATGGCGGAAGAGCAGGGCGTGATCCCCTGGTTGCCGGCAGCGGTCGGATTTCTGCTGGGGATCGGATTTTTGCTCTTCCTTGATACGCTCATTCCTCACCTGCATGTCAATTCGGAGGAGCCGGAAGGAAAAGAAGCTCACTTACGAAAAACCACCATGCTGGTGCTGGCGGTGACGCTGCATAACATTCCTGAAGGGATGGCTGTGGGTGTCGTATTCGCGGGATTTTTAAGTGGCGAAGTCGAAATGTCGGCTGCTGCGGCCTTCGCACTGTCCATCGGTATCGCTTTGCAGAACATCCCTGAGGGTGCCGTGATCTCCATGCCGCTGATCGGGCAGGGACTCAGCCGCAAAAAGGCTTTTTCGTTAGGGTTCCTGTCCGGTATCGTGGAACCGGTGGGCGCGTTGATCACCCTGGCGCTGACCGGTCTGATCATACCGGTTCTTCCTTACATCCTGGCTTTTGCGGCCGGTGCAATGATCTACGTCGTGGTGGAGGAACTGATTCCCGAGGCTCAGGCCGATCCTCACTCCAACATCGGAACAGTGAGCACGGCCCTGGGCTTTGTGCTTATGATGATTCTGGATGTGGCGTTGGGCTGAGCACGCCGTTGTACAATTGATAATATTTTCCCTTTTGGGCGATCAGGTCATCATGGTCGCCTCTTTCTATGATTTTCCCTTCTTCCAGTACCAGGATGGCTCTGGCGTTCCGAACCGTGGACAGGCGATGGGCGATCACGAATACCGTCCGCCCTTCCATCAGGCGATCCATCCCTTTCTGGATCAATCGTTCTGTCCTGGTGTCGATGCTGCTGGTGGCTTCATCCAGGATCATCACCGGCGGATCGGCTATGGCGCAGCGGGCGATGGAAATCAATTGGCATTGCCCCTGAGACAGTTCGCTCTCGGTCCCTGAGATCTCTGTCTCATAGCCCCGTGGCAAGCGGCTGATAAATCCATGGGCATTGGCCAGTTTTGCGGCGCGGATCACTTCCGCATCGGTGGCGTCGGGACGGCCGTACCGGATGTTTTCCATGATCGTGCCGCTGAAAAGGCTGGTGTCCTGCAGTACCATACCCAGAGATCGTCTCAGATCCGGTTTCCGAATATCTTGAACAGGGATCCCGTCGAAGAGGATTTCCCCCTGCTGTATGTCATAAAAGCGGTTGATCAGATTCGTGATCGTGGTTTTTCCCGCGCCCGTAGATCCGACGAATGCGATTTTTTGACCGGGTCTTGCGTACAGATCGATGCCATGGAGGACCGGTTTCCCTGTTTCATAAGCAAAATCCACGCCGTTTAGGCGGATGTCTCCGGCAAGCTCCGTCAACCGCACGTTGCCTTCTTCATCCACTTGTTTCCAAGCCCACAGGTGATCCGGCCCCTCGGATTCCGTCAGCTGCCCTGCCCGATGGGCTGCTTGCACGAGGCTCACATAGCCCCGGTCTTCTTCGGGGGCTTCGTCCATCAGAGAGAAAACGCGCCGGGCACCGGCCAGCGCCATGACCACGGAGTTGATCTGCTGAGAGATCTGGCTGACGGGATTGCTGAAATTTTTTGACAGCGTCAAAAAAGAGGCCAGTCCGCCCAGGGTGAGGGCAGGGCTATCGCCCATGGCCAGCATTCCTCCGACCACTGCGATCAAAACGTACTGCAGATTGCCGAGATTGCCCAGGATCGGCATCAGAACGATGCCGTAGCGGTTTGCTCTGGCCGTCTGTTCAAAGAGCTCGTGATTCAAGTTGTGAAAGGATTGCATCACAGCTTTTTCCCGCGAAAAAACTTGGATCACTTTCTGCCCGTTGATCATTTCTTCCACGAAGCCGTTGACTTCGCCCAGTACCTTCTGGCGTCTTTTGAAATGCTCGGCGGCCTTTCCGCCGATCCGAGCCGTCACCTGATAAATCACCACGACCATTCCCAGGACCAGGGCGGTCAGCAGCGGGCTGAGCACGATCATGGCAGCCAGGACGAACAGGATGGTCAGCAGAGAAGAAAAGACGTGGGGAATGCTCTGAGACAGCATTTGCCGCATGGCATCGGTGTCATTGGTATAATGGCTCATCACATCCCCGTGAGCGTGTGTATCGAAGTAATGGAGCGGAAGGTGCTGCATGGCGGAAAACATCCGATTCCGGATGGTTTTCAGTACGCCGTGGGAAATGGTCACCATGTTGAATTGATAGATCAATGCGGAAACAGTTCCGGCAGCATACAACAATCCCATCTTTCCGATGGTGTTGGCCATGTTCCCCAGATCGGGCTCGTTCACCAGAAGCAGCGGGGTGATATAGTCGTCGATGAGCACCCGCAGAAACATGGCGGAAGCCACGCTTACCAACGCACTGAAGGCGATGCAGAGCAATGCGATCACAAATCGGGCACGATAAGATCCTCCGACGTAACCCAGGACGCGCTTCAACGTTTGAAAGCTGTCTTTATCCAGGCGGATCCGGCCTTGTGCGGCCGGGTTGTGCCTGGGGCCGGGCCTGTTAGGCTGAGACATCGAAGTCGCCTCCTTTTGTCTGAGATTCATACACTTCACGATAAACAGTATTTTGAACCAACAGCTCATCGTGTGTGCCGAATCCGCTGATGCGGCCATTATCCAGAACGAGGATCCGGTCCGCATCCTGAATGGAGGAGATCCGCTGGGCGATGATCAGTTTTGTGGTATCCGGCATTTCATTGCGCAGCGCTTCTTTGATCCGGGCCTCTGTTTGGGTGTCCACCGCGCTGGTGGAATCATCCAAGATCAGGATTTTCGGCTTTTTCAGGAGGGCGCGGGCGATGCAAAGGCGTTGCCTTTGCCCGCCGGATACGTTGGTGCCTCCTTGTTCCAGGCGAGTGTCGTATCCGTGCTCGAACCGGCGGATAAAGCCGTCGGCCTGGGCCAGTTCGCACGCCCGCGCCAGGTCTTCCGCCGTTGCATCCGGATTTCCCCAACGAAGATTTTCTTCCACTGTGCCGGAAAACAGCGTGTTGCGCTGAAGCACCATGGCCACATTGACCCGGAGCGTCTTGAGATCGATATCCCGCACATCGGTCCCGCCGACCAGTACAGCGCCGTCGGTCACATCGTACAGCCTCGGGATCAGTTGGACCAGAGAACTCTTGCCGCTGCCCGTCCCGCCGATGATCCCGATGGTCTGTCCCGATTCGATCGTCAAATCCATTGGCCAAAGACACAGAGAGGAAGCGTCTCCGGTGTAGCTGAAAGATACGTTGCGGAAACGAACGGATCCGTCGCGCACTTGCGCGACAGCATTCTCTTTCTGTGTGATGGAGGGTTTCTCGTCCAACACTTCCGTGATCCGTACGGCGGGCGCTCTGGAGATCGTGGACATGACCAGAACCATGGAGAGCATCATCAGGCTCATAAGGATCTGCATGGTGTAGGTGATCATGCTCATGAGCTGGCCGGTGCTCATCTCACTGCTGAGGATAAGCTTGGCACCAACCCAGGAAATCAGGAGCATGCAGCTGTATACGCTGGCTTGCATCAGGGGCATTGTGCCGGCAAGGAAATGTTCCGCCTTCACGAAATAGCGGTACAAAGTCTCCGAGGTGTCGGAGAATTTTTGTATCTCATGATCCTCCCGCACAAAACTCTTGACCACGCGAATGCCTCTCAGGTTTTCCTGGACCACACGGTTCAGAACATCATACGTTTGGAACACCTTTTCAAAAATCGGAAGCGCATTTCTCATGATAAAAATGAGACCGCCTGCCAGGAACGGCAGCACAGCCAGATAGATCAGCGCGAGACGGCCGTTGATCTGAAACGCCATGATCATGGCGAACACCAGCATTGCAGGGCTCCTGGCGCCCATGCGGATCAACATCATAAAGGCCTGCTGGACGTTGGTCACATCGGTGGTAATACGGGTGATCAGACTCGAAGAGGAGTATTTGTCCAGATTGGAGAATGAAAACGCTTGGATATTGTGAAAAAGATCCTGCCTGAGATTCTTGGCAAATCCCGCGGATGCTCTGGCCGCCGCGTTGGCGGCCAGCACTCCGAAGAAGAGGGACAGGAGGGCCAAAAGCACCAGGAGGAACCCTCTGTTCAAGATGTGATCCATGTTTCCCGCTTCGACGCCCCGGTCGACCAAATCGGCCATGATCAGCGGAATCGATACTTCCAGCAACACTTCGGCCATGATAAAAAGCGGAGACAGCAGGGTGTCTTTTTTGAATTCTCTGATGGATGCTGATAGTTTTTTTATCATGAACGGTTGCGAACCTTTCGTAAATTATGGTATAAAATAGTCTGTACCATTCTATAGCGTAGCCGGGCGATTGGCAAGTTGCGCAACCGGGATTTTTCAGAAGGGATATCGGAGAACGCATGAACATGAGGAAGTTACGGAAACGAAGCACAGCGATCCTGCTTGCGGTCTTGATGATATTCGCATCGGGGGGATGCGGAAAGCCGGCCGAATCTGCAGCGGAAGAAAAAATCACATTGGACTTTTTTGCTCCGGATGCCGCTTTTGAAGTGGCCGTCACCGTAGCCCATATGTACAGTACGTATTATCCGGGTGTTGAGGTGCGCATCACCTACGATGAGGGCGCCACCCTGGCTGCCATGATCGAGGCAGGGTACCGCTGCGATGTCTATTTGTCCGATGACCCGCTGTATATGAATTGGCTGGACGGGAACGTGACCGGTTCGGCAAACCCCAACGAGAACGATCTGCTCCTGCAGGAAAGTCGACTGGACCTGATGACCAAGCCGTCTTCGGAGGAAGGGAGCGAAGAGCGGATCGCCATCTATTCACTGGCGGCTGTCAACACGTCGCCCCACCCTCAGGAAGCTGCAAAATTTGTCAGCTATATGGCAGACGGTTCCTGCGATCCGGTCTATTCCGAATACGGGTTCACCAGGATATCGGAAGAATAATAGTTCACCAGAAGGTCTACGCAGGCGCCGTAGGAACGGATGCCCAGTTCCTGATCCTGAGATCGTAAATAGGTATCATAAACATCTCCGGACCATTCCTCCAGAGGTGTTTTGAATTGGGCCCAGTATTCGATGCTGCTGTTCCAGTCGGCGGCCACTTCTGCGGGCAGTGTCTCCGCAATGGCAGACCAGGCTTGCGGATCGGTCGCACCGAGCGGCCCGGCCAGCATCTTCAGCCCCGCCAATGCGCCGGAATAGACATAGATCGGCCGGCCCGAAGACAGGCAGGCGATGACACCCAGGAAGTCCGCTTCGTCTTCGGATGCGACAAAACGCTGATGAGCCATTTCGTGGGCAATGGTAAAAGGTTGGCTGCTGAGCGGAATATCGGTATTGATATTGGCTTCGCCCGTAAACGGAGAGTAAAATCCGGAAAATCCCATGTAGCTTTGCACTTTGGGCAAAAGCAGTTTTTTCGGGTTTGCGTCCGGGAATTTCAATACGGGGAACGCCTGTTCCAGAGGATCGTAGATCGTCGGCGCTTCCGGAAAGAAGTCTTTCGCTTGATGGTCGAACAAGCCGGCCTCGTTTCGCCGGATATCGTCAGCGTGATCGATCAGGATCCCGGCGAAATAAAGCGCTGTCTGTTCCAGGTTTTCATCGGAAATATCTCCGCGCTCCAGGTGCAGTGCCTCGGGAAGGCCGGGCACGTAGTATCCGATGTTCCAGAGCCAGGACAGGCCGGCCAGCAACCAAAGGCCCAGGATTGCCACGCGAGCCATGCGGATGAACAGGGCAGGACCCTTTTCTTTTTTCTTTAAGATCGACCAGAACCCTCTAATAATGTGAAGGATGCTCCAGAAGACCAGGAGGATCCACAGGATCTCTGTCAGCGAAAAAGGAATGGGTGATGTCAACTGCGTCAGTGCGGATCGAACGGGGATTGTAAAACGGTGAAAGATGCTTTCCAGGATCTTTGGATGGGCTTTCAAAAAGCCGAGCAAGAGGATCAGAAGGATCGGCAAAACCGCCGACAGGATCCACGTCGGCTTGGAAAGTGTGCGTTTCGATTTGATTGTGCTCGAGGAATGATCCATTTTATCCGATCCCGACAGAAGTTCTGCCGATGGAGACAATGTAGCACAGAATCGTAGTATAATGCAATATCAAGGAGTTTCGGACCAATGATTTCACGGGTTGATTGCAAAGGAGAGAAGATGTCAAAACTGGATTTGATCGCAACGGCCACCTTCGGGCTGGAGGCAGTGGTGAAACGGGAAGTGGAAAGGTTGGGTTATCGGGTCACCGATTCCAGAGATGCCCGCATCACCTATACCGCAGATGAAAGAGGTGTGGTTCGCTCCAATCTGTGGCTTCGCTGTGCAGACCGCGTCTACATCAAAATGGCCGAGTTCGAAGCGCTCAGTTTTGAAGATTTGTTTCAGAACTGCGCTGCAGTTCCCTGGGAGGAATGGATTCCGCCCGACGGGAAGTTTACGGTGTCGGGCAATTCAGTCAAATCAGACTTGCACAGTGTGCCGGATTGTCAGGCGATCATCAAGAAGGCCATGGTCAAGCGCCTTCAGCAAACCTATGAACAGGAATGGTTTCCGGAGACGGGCCCGCTGTTTCCCATACGGTTTTCCATTCTCAAGAATCAGGTGACGGTCATGATGGATACCAGCGGGACCGGCCTGCACAAGAGGGGATACCGGGTGCGGGACGTGGAAGCGCCCATCAAAGAGACGCTGGCGTCTGCGCTGGTCCAGCTGTCCTTTTTCCGGCCTGACCGGCTGATGGTGGACCCCATGTGCGGCTCGGGCACGCTGGCCATCGAAGCGGCCACGCTGGGCAGAAACATTGCGCCCGGCTTGTCTCGCACCTTTGCCGCCCAGGACTGGCCGGCCATCCCCGCGGAGCTTTGGAAAGAAGAAAAAAAGGCAGCGTTTGAAGCCATCGATCACGACACGCCCCTGCAGATCCTTGCCTGCGACCGGGACAAGCACGCTGTGGAAGCGACCAGGGCCAATGCGCTGGAGGCCGGCGTGGACGATTGTATCGATTGTAAGATCGCGCCGCTGCATCGTTTTGTCGCAGAAAAGCCATACGGTGTGTTGATCACCAATCCGCCCTACGGTCAGCGGATCGGCCAGCAAAAGGAGTTGAACGATATCTATCGATTCCTGTCCGGATTCCTTCGAGAGAATCCGACCTGGTCGTTGTTTTTGATCACTGCAGATCCTTCTTTCGAAGGCCGCTTCGGACGGCCTGCCGATCGTCGCAGAAAACTCTACAACGGTCGGATCCGGACGAATTACTATCAATACTACGGTCTCCGACCGCCCCAAAAAGCATAAAGAACAGCAACTGTGTACCAGTTCTGTTCTTTGATGCTATGCCGTCTGCCGGGCAACCCGGTCAACGGATCGCTATTTCTTTTTCCCGCCCTTTTTCAGTTTTTCGAAATATTCATCCAGCAGCTTTTCTGCAATGAACCGCTCGGCGTTGGATCGCATCACCAACGTCGTAATGAGCATCATCAGTTCCGAGGTGTCATCGTCGGCTGCGTCCCGGTTGGCTAAAAATTTCTTTACGTCCCGGATCTGCTGTTCCAACCGGATGGGCAGGTCTGCCTCCGTGCTGCGGACAAAATCGATGATCTCCGCATACATGCTGGCGAAGTCGATGGGCTCGTCCCAATCGGAATTGTAATTGTCCAGCAGAGGCTTCATCAATCGTGTGATCTCTTCCATGCTGAAGCATTCCTTGAGATAGAACACCAGGGCCATGAAGATCAGGTGGTCTTTTGTGTAGTGTTTGCCCACAGGTCCCGGGATCATTCGGTGCTTGGTGTAATTGCTGATCATCGCTTTGGTGATCGGCGTTTTTTCACCATCGCCGTAGAGCCGGAGCTCTTTATTGAGAGATTTGGCGACCTGATCGATATAGAGTTCGATGTCCGGGAAACGTTTTCCGTCGATGATGCCGCTTTTCAGATACTCGTTTGCAAGCTTCTTTGCATATTCTTCGTAGCGCATGATATTCTCCTCTGCTTCAGACGTCGTTTTGTTGAGTTGATTATAGGATAATCATTATCTCTTGTCAACGCTGGAAGCAGTGGCGGCGCTGTGATATAATCAAAAAAAACAGGAGGCATGTAGGATATGGTTACGATCAAGGACATACGGGAAGCCCGGCGAACCCTGGAGAAAGTCATTCGAAAGACAGACCTCATCGAGGCAACGGGGTTCAGCCCGGAATGCGATGTCTATATCAAAGCGGAGAATCTTCAGCGGACCGGCTCCTTCAAAATCAGAGGAGCCTTCAACAAAATCTCAAAGCTGTCCCCGGAAGAAAAAGCCCGGGGCGTCGTGGCCTGTTCGGCGGGGAACCACGCCCAGGGCGTGGCGCTGGGCGCATCGGAAAACGGCATCCGGTCTGTGATCTGTCTGCCGGACGGCGCACCCATCTCCAAGATCGAAGCGACAAAGCATTACGGCGCACAGGTGGAACTGGTAAGCGGCGTATACGACGATGCCTATAGTAGGGCCCTGGAGTTGAAGGAAGAAAAAGGATATGTGTTCATCCATCCTTTCGATGATCCGCTGGTGATCGCAGGGCAGGGAACCATCGGATTGGAGATCCTGGAGCAGTTGCCCGAAACGGATGCGGTGATCGTACCGGTGGGCGGCGGCGGCCTCATCTCCGGTATCGCCGTGGCAATCAAGAGTATCCGTCCTCAATGTAAAATATACGGGGTCCAGGCCGCCGGCGCTCCCGGCATGGCCGAAGCCTTGAAAAACAACAGCCTCGCCGCACTGCCCGCGGTAGCCACCATCGCCGACGGCATCGCAGTCAAACTGCCGGGAAAACTCACGTTTGGGCTGTGTCAAAAATATGTAGATCGTATCGTGACAGTGACAGACGACCAAATCAGCGCAGCGACGCTGACGCTTTTGGAGCGCCAGAAAGTGGTCGCCGAAGGAGCCGGCGCGGCGGCAGCCGCAGCAGTACTCTACGGGGGATTGCCGCTGGCGGGCAAAAAGGTGGTCTGCGTCGTCTCCGGCGGAAATATCGATGTAACGATCCTGTCCCGGGTGATCAGCAGGGGTCTGTCCACAATGGGACGCTCCTCGGAGATCACCGTGGAACTGGACGATCGGCCGGGGCAGCTGGAAGGCGTGGCCAAGATCGTTGCGGAAGAAGGCGCCAACGTGGTCTCGGTCTACCATGACCGCACGGATCCGGAAACACGCCTGAATGCGGTCTACCTGCGGCTCGTGCTCGAAACGCGGGATGCGGAGCATCGGATCCGCATCGAAGAAGCATTGATGCGGGCGGGTTTCAAGTTGCATGGCAGGCGGAATTGTACTATAATGAAAAAAGCGTAGTGTAACGAAAAAGCCAGTGGAATTTTTCGTAAAAAAGAACCATAAAGGAGAATAAATAATGGCAAAGCAAATGAAAACCATGGACGGAAACACTGCTGCAGCATACGTGTCTTATGCATTTACGGATGTGGCTGCAATCTTTCCGATCACACCATCCTCTCCCATGGCCGAACTCGTAGACGAGATGGCGGCCCACGGAGAGAAAAACCTGTTCGGACAGCAGGTCAAAGT
>JAAYDG010000137.1 GCA_012729355.1 Clostridiales bacterium | reverse complement strand
ATTCCCGCTGTCCCCCTGCGGGGCAGATTGAAGGAGCAGGAAAGGCCGTCGATGGGCCTTTTGAGCATAAAGGTGATCAGCGCGGCGATGATGAAAGGCGTGACGGCGTAGATCACGTAGCGGAATGCCACGTAGATTCCAATGAGGATCAGGGCATAATAGGCTGCGTTGATGAGAAATCGGCGTTTTCTTTCCAGATCTTGATCCATACCTACTCTCCTCTCCTGAGGGCGTTAAGGGATGCGTTGATGAACGGATCCAAATCTCCGTCCATGACGCTTTGCACGTTACCGGTTTCCACGCCTGTGCGGTGATCTTTGACCAGCGTGTATGGCTGAAATACATAGGATCGGATCTGGTTTCCCCAGGTGATCTGGCTGTAGTCTCCTGTCAATTCCGAGATTCTGTCTTTGTTTTCCTGTTTGGCCAGTTCGTAGAGCTTTGCATACAGCATCCGCATGGCATATTCTTTGTTCTGGTGCTGCGAGCGCTCATTTTGACAGCTGACCACGATGTTCGTAGGCAAATGGGTGATGCGCACGGCGGAATCGGTTTTGTTGACATGCTGGCCGCCGGCCCCGGAAGACCGGTACGTATCGATCCGAAGGTCGTCCGAAGAGATTTCCACCGCAGTGTCTTCGGAAAGCTCCGGTGTCACATCCACGGAGGCAAAGGAGGTGTGACGCCTGCCGGCGGTATCGAAGGGCGAGATTCGTACCAGCCGGTGCACGCCCCGCTCCGTCTTCAGATACCCGTAGGCATTGTCTCCCCGGATCAACAGCGTCACATTCTTGATGCCGCCTTCCGTGTCCCGTTGGAAATCGATGTAAGTTACTTGATAGTCTTTCCCTTCCGCCCAACGGGTATACATGCGCAGCAGCATTTCCGCCCAATCCTGGGCATCCAGCCCGCCGGAACCCGGATGAATGGAGAAAATCGCATTGTTCAGATCGTATTCCTCGGTCAACAAGGCTTCCAGTGTGAGCGCTTCCACTTTTTCAAGAAACCGCTGATGCGTTTCCTCTGCCTCCCGTCCCAGCTCTTCGTCGCCGGATTCCTCCGCCATCTCGATCAAAGTCTCTACGTCCGAGAGAAGCCTTTCTGTTTCCGCATATTCGCCCAGTTTGTTCTCAATGCGCTTCTTTTCCTTCATCACCTTCTGTGCAAGTTGCGGATCATCCCAAAATCCGGGGATCTCCGTCTCTACGGTGAGGTCTTCCAGTTTGCTTTCCAATGCCGCCTTGTCAAAGAGACTCTCCGAGCTTGGCCAGGGCCTCACGGTCCTGAATCAGATTGGCTTTTATCGTTTCGATCATCAACATGTCTCTACCTCTCGATCATGATCTTCCGCGGGTGATTGCGGATCAGTTTCTGCCGCAGCAATTCTTGTATTTCTTTCCGCTGCCGCAGGGGCAGGGGTCGTTCCGGCCCGGCTTCTTATCTACTTTGACGGGCTGCGGCTTTGCCTGCTGCACGGGCTTGGGCGGTGCCGCCGTGCTGTTGGAATCAACTCCGTGGAGTCCGCCGCTGACCGTATATACCGGAGAACCGGCCTGCGGAGGAGATTGCTTCCCTTCCTGCAGCGCGGAGATGACTTCGTCTTTGCGGGCGGCACCGCTGCCCAGGATCTCTCTGCGCTGGGACCGGGTCTGTACCGTCACATTGAAGCAAAACCGGATCATTTCATCGTTGATGGATTTGATCATGTATTCGAACATGTCAAATCCTTCGTTGGCATAGGCGGCTGCCGGGTCCTGCTGCCCCAGGGAACGCAGGCCGATGCCGGTCTTCAGCTGGTCCATGGCATCGATGTGGTCCATCCACTTGTTGTCCACGATACGAAGCAGGATCATGCGTTCCAGTTCTCTCATCCGCTCCGCGCCGATCTCTTCTTCCTTTGCCCGGTACGCAGTGTCGAAAAGGTCCATGATATCCGAAGCCAGGATCCCACGGTCCAGGACCTGAAGTTGCTCTTCGGTGTAATGCAGTTCGGGCAGACTTTGGGATACGCTCTTGAGCTTCCGGTTCAAATCCTCAAAATCCCATTCCTCCGGATATTTGGAAACGGCGGATGCGAAATCGGCCAGTTCGTCGGCGTGATCCTGCATCATGGACAGGATATGCTCCCGCAGATCTTCGCCCATGAGCACTTTGTTCCGTTGACTGTAGATGATGCTGCGCTGACGGTTCATCACGTCATCGTACTGCAGCACATATTTTCGGATGCCGTAATTTCGGCCTTCCACTTTTTTCTGTGCGCCTTCGATCGATTTGGTCAGCAGTCCGGCTTCAATGGCCTCATCTTCTTCCACCCCCAGTTTCCCAATGATATTCTGCATTTTTTCGCCGCCGAACAACCGCATCAAATCGTCGTCCATGCCGATGAAAAACTGCGTGGACCCCGGATCCCCCTGGCGGCCGGAACGGCCCCGGAGCTGATTGTCGATCCTTCGGGCTTCATGGCGTTCCGTGCCGATGATGTGGAGCCCGCCGAGTCTCCGGACTTGCTCCTGCTCGCTTTTTCGTTCCTCCGTAAAGCGATGCAACAGATCGTTGTAGGTTTTTCTGGCTTCCAGCAACGCCTTCTCCTGCAGCGGAACGAAACTGGCTGCAAACGAAACGGCCTCTTCTTCGTAGCCCAGCTTCCTCATTTCCTTTTTCGCTTCAAAGTCCGGATTGCCGCCCAGGATGATATCCGTACCGCGGCCGGCCATGTTCGTGGCGATGGTCACCGCATTCAGACGTCCGGCCTCGGCGATGATCTCGGCTTCTCGCTGATGCTGCTTGGCATTCAGCACATTGTGGCGGACACCGCGCTTTTTCAGCAATTCGCTGATCATTTCGGACTTCTCGATGGAAATGGTGCCCACCAGGATGGGCTGTCCCGTCTCGTGGCGTTCCACGATTTCCTCGATGATCGCCGAAAGCTTTCCTTTGAACCCGGTATAGATCGAATCTTCGTGGTCCGTCCGGGCGATGGGTTTGTTGGTGGGGATCACCACCACCTGCATGTTGTAGATGTCGGTAAATTCCATCTCCTCGGTCTTGGCGGTACCCGTCATGCCGGCCAACTTCTGATACATGCGGAAATAATTCTGCAGCGTGATGGTCGCCAGGGTCTTGGATTCTCTACGGACTTCGATACCTTCCTTCGCTTCGATGGCCTGGTGGAGTCCGTCGCTGTACCGCCGGCCGAACATCAGGCGTCCGGTAAATTCGTCCACGATGACGATTTCTCCCTCTTTTTCGATATAATCCACATCCCGTTTCATCAGACTGTGGGCTTTGAGGGCGATCAGCACGTGGTGGTTGATCTCCATGTTCTCCGGATCCGAGAAGTTGTCGATGCTGAAATATTTTTCGCACTTGCCCACCCCTTCTTCGGTGAGTGCCACGGATTTATCCTTTTCTTCGACGGT
This sequence comes from Clostridiales bacterium, assembly GCA_012729355.1. Classification (GTDB taxonomy): domain Bacteria; phylum Bacillota; class Clostridia; order Peptostreptococcales; family Anaerovoracaceae; genus UBA10908. The sequence goes on along the minus strand of JAAYDG010000137.1, from coordinate 701 downwards.
ATAATCTTCTTCGATCCGCAGTGTGCGAACGAAGCGGTCGGCCATCTTGTACAGGTCTGTGGATTTGGCGCCCTGTCCCGAAATGATCAGCGGTGTTCGGGCTTCATCGATGAGAATGGAGTCCACCTCGTCCACGATGGCGTAGTTCAGCGGGCGCTGCATTTGATCCTCTTTGTAGATGACCATGTTGTCCCGCAGGTAATCGAACCCGAACTCGTTGTTCGTTCCGTAGGTGACGTCGGCCAGATACGCTTTTCTGCGTTCTTCGGTGCTGATGCCGTGGATCACGCAGCCCACGGAAAGTCCCAGAAACGAATAGAGTTTTCCCATCCATTCCATGTCTCGTTTGGCCAGATAATCGTTCACGGTCACCACGTGGACGCCCCGGCCGGCCAGCGCGTTCAAATAGACCGGCAGGGTGGCAACCAGGGTCTTGCCTTCGCCGGTTTTCATTTCGGCGATATTGCCTTCGTGGAGGACAACGCCGCCGATGAGCTGCACCCGGAAGTGTTTCATGCCCAGGCTCCGCCATGCCGCTTCGCGGCATACGGCGAACGCCTCGGGCAGGATATCATCCAGGCTTTCGCCGCCGGCAAGACGCGCTTTGAACCCATCAGTCTTGCCGCGGAGCGCCTCGTCGCTCAGCTGCTGCATCTCCTGATCCAGCACCTCGATCCGGTCCGCGATCTTCTCTATTCTCT
>JAAYDG010000136.1 GCA_012729355.1 Clostridiales bacterium | reverse complement strand
CGAGCCGTGTAAAATCGCTGTCGCTGGTGACCAGGCAGAACCCCTCCACGTTGTCGGAATACAGGATATCCATGGCGTCGATGATCATAGCCGAGTCTGTGGCATTTTTCCCCGTCGTGTAGCCGTACTGCTGGATCGGCGTAACCGAGTGTTCCAGAAGCACCTTTTTCCAGGGAGCCAGGGCTGGCTTGGTCCAGTCTCCGTAAATCCTTTTGTAGGTGGCTTCTCCGTCGTTTGAGATTTCGTCGAGTATGATCTTGATGTATTTGTCCGAGATATTATCCGCGTCGATGAGGACTGCGAACCTTCGATCGCTGGTTGCCATGATTCCTCCTTTGGAAACTGCGTTTTCCGATGAAAATATGATATCACGATTGCCCGGGGAATGCAAAAGAAAGCGCAGGCGACTTTACAGACAGATACGCCATGCTATAATAAAGACATGGCAGAAAATGAAATCCAAAAAACGGCGACGATTTCCATTCCGGACCTGATCCTGAACTATGTGGAACCGGTCCGTTTCGAAACAGCCTGCCGCAGCTGCAGCAAATACGGCGTGGGGAGCGCATGCCCGCCCCACGATTTTAACGTGGTCGAATGGTGGTCCCGGTTCGCCTATTTGGATTTGTATGCCGTATCCATTCCCGGAGACGCCGATTGGGACGAGGCGGACAAGCGGCTTTCGGATCGGCTGCTGGTTCTGGAACGTGCCGTTCCCGAAAGTCTCTGTCTTCTGTCCGGGAGCAGCGGCGGCAAGGAGGGGGAGGCTGTGCGCTACAGCATTCAGTCTCTGGGCGGCAACGTGGAAAAACTCTGCCGGGAACTGCTGAGCATTTCGCTGCAGTGGCCGAAGGAGGGGACGGATCCCGGTCGGCTCACGCTGGTGGGCGGATTGCTCCGGAGCAAAAGAGGGCCGGATGTGCGACCCATGGAAACAAAGGACCTGATCCTTCGGGAATCCCTGGCGGAGGATATCAGCCGGTTCAGCGAGTGGGAAGCCGAGGATGCGGTCAAAGAGTACTTCAGCATCGAAGACGATCAAACACCGCAGCAGGTGGAACAGATCTTTTGGGAAGACCGGAAAAACGAGGAAAGAAAGCAGTACACCATTGTTTTGAAAAGAACCGGAGAACCCATCGGGCGCATCGTCATGAACGATCTTCAGCCGGGATGGAAAGCGGAGATCTTCCGCATTTACATCGGAGATCCGGCGCTGCGGGGCAATGGGTACGGACGGCAGGCCATGGAAGCGCTGCTGGCGTTGTGCTTTGAGGAATGGAAAGTGGAGCGGGTGTATCTGGATCATTATACCGGCAATCCCGCCGGCAGATTATATCTGGATCTGGGCTTTCGCTACGAAGGCGTGCTGCGAAAAAACTGCCGCAAAAACGGGCAGCTTTACGACGTTCATCTGATGTCCATGCTCCGGCCGGAATACGAAGAAGCCGTGAGCAGGTACGGATCGGTCAACCTTTGACCGTTTTGACGAGGACTCTCCCCATGACGACGCCGGCCAGGCACAGTCCGATGCTCAAGGCGATGTACAGATAGGCCGTGCCGCTTCGCCCGTCTTCAAACAGCATCACTGTTTCCAATCCAAAGGCAGAGAAAGCCGTAAAGCCGCCGCAAATGCCCATTTCCAGAAAGAGCATCCGATCGCTGGTGAGCGGCGGCAGTTCCCCGGTCATTTCCGTCAGGATCCCTACGGCCAGGGCGCCGATAAAATTGATCAAAAGCGTTTTGATCGGGAATACACCGGCACCGAGAGGCATCTGCATCACGAGATAGCGGGCAGCTGCCCCGATAAATCCTCCTGCGCCTACCAGGAAACATTGACTCATTGAATCGGTCCTTTCTTGATCTGTCGTACCGTCGGCCCGGCTTTCCGTCGCTGTGATCCGACCGAATTCATTATATTCAAAATGTCGTCTGTGTGCAATGAAAAAAGGGAAAACCCTTGTGATGCAAGGGTTTTCCCTTTTATTGCCTGCATCGTCGACCGATTCGGCCCCGGAAGGGAGGGCGAGGGGGCGCGCGTAGGGGAGGGTGGTGCGTTGTCCCATTTTTTCGCAAAAATTACTTGCATATGGGAGGAAAGTGGTTTATAGTGGAGTCAATAAAAGCACTGGAGGATCCCGACCTTGTTAATGGGCGTGTATCAAAATTCCATAGACGCGAAAAACCGGCTCATCATACCGGCCAAGTTCAGAGATGAACTTGGGTATAAGTGTGTCCTGACGAGGGGATTGGACCAGTGTCTTGTCATCTATCCCATGTCGACCTGGGCGGAGCAGCAGAGCAAATTGGCGGCGCTTCCGCGCTCCGATGAAAAGGCTCGTGCCTTCCTGCGATACATGTATGCCAATGCGGTGGAATGCGAGATCGACAAACAGGGAAGGATCACGCTTCCCCAGTATCTGAAAGATATTGCGGAGGTCGAGAAGGACCTGGTCACCATCGGGATGCTGGATCGCGTCGAACTGTGGTCCAGAGATGTCTACGAGAATTCCGAAAACGGCGGCAAACTTTCTCCGGACGATTTCAAAAGGATTGGGGAAACCTATCAGGTGTAGCCCTATGAAATACTATCACGAGCCCGTTTTATACAGCGAAGTGCTGGAGTGTCTGGCGATTCGTCCCAAAGGAGTGTATGTGGACGGAACGCTGGGCGGAGGCGGACACGCGCTGGGCATCTGCAGTGCGCTTTCCTGGGACGGCCATTTTATAGGGATCGACCGGGATCCCGAAGCGCTAACGGCCGCATCGGCGCGCCTGGCTCACGTCACCTGCAGAAAAGATCTGGTGTCAGGGAATTACGCCGACATCGGAGCGGTTCTCAGTTCGCTGAATATCGAAAAGGCAGACGGCATCCTGCTGGACTTGGGGGTTTCGTCCTTTCAGCTCGATACGCCGTCCAGAGGATTTTCCTACATGAACGATGCGCCGCTGGACATGCGCATGGATCCCACAGGGAGCCTCACGGCAGAGATCGTCGTCAATGACTATGCGTCGGGGCAGATCCGGAACATCCTGAAGGAATACGGAGAGGAACGATGGGCTTCCAGAATCGCCGAATTCATCGCCGAAGCCCGGAAAGAAAAGCGCATCACGACGACCTTTGAACTGGTCGAAATCATCAAGGCGGCCATTCCGGCCAAAGCGCGTCGAGAGGGGCCGCATCCGGCCAAACGAACATTTCAGGCCATCCGCATCGAAGTGAACGACGAACTGGGCCATCTGGAAAGGGCGCTGAGCGATCTGACCGATGTGCTGGCTTCCGGGGGAAGACTGGCGGTGATCACGTTCCACTCGCTGGAAGACCGGATCGTCAAGGAGCACATCAATCGCCGGCTGAACCCCTGTACCTGTCCTCCGGGGCTTCCGGTATGCGCATGCGGCAAGACGACGGATATCAAAAAAATCACAGGCAAGCCCGTAACCGCTTCGGCCCAGGAGATCGAAGACAATCCCAGAGCCCGGAGCGCAAAACTCAGGGTCATAGAAAAACTATAGAGAAAGGACCGCCAAGATGACTTCTGCACAAAGAACAGCAGCCTATACGACCGAATACATTCGCTTTGAAGCAGAGCCCGATCATCGCAAGGGAAAGGCTCCGGCAGAAGCGCAGGTCAAACCGGTTCCACTGGGCGTCCGGCAGCGGACTCAGGCGTTCTTTTTGCTGGTGCTGTGCGGGTTTGTGTTCATCGGTCTCATCGGCGTCAATGCGTTCTCTTCCAAAATGCAGTACGATATCAACACGTTGAATCGACAGATTTTATCAGTCGAGCGGACGGTCCAGAATCTGGAGGTGGAAATACAGACGGCGACCAGCATCGCCACCGTGGAAGCCAAAGCCATGGCCATGGGCATGGTCTATCCCACTTTTCAGGAGATGGTCTACCTGGACGGACAAGCCGGCATACAGGAAGATTTTGCGCTCGCACTCCGGGAATCGGCATACGAGTAACTACGCCGCCCGGCTCAGACAGAGCGGCGTTTTTGTTTCCGAAGAACGAGTGACGGTGAAAGTTTGATGCGTATCCAGGAGCCTACAAACAAAAATAGGAGCAGGCTGGTATTCCTCTTTGGGATCGCCTGTCTTCTTTTTGTCCTTTTGGCCCTGCGGCTGGGCTGGCATCAGATCATCCGGGCCCAGGAATACGCACAGCGGGCGACGGATCAACAGACCAGCGACAGCACGGTTCAGGCGGTGCGGGGATCCATCAAAGATCGAAACGGCCGGGACATGGCCATCAGCTCAGCCACCAACACCATCTGGGTTCGGCCGGATTCCGTCAAGGGAAACGGAAACACGCCGGAGGAGATCGAAGATCATTTGGTTCGCCAAACCCGGATCCTGGCGGAACACCTGCAGATGACAGAGGAGTCGATCCGGGAGATGATTACGTCTGACCGGAAACTGCTGAGGATTGCCAAATACGTGGATATGGACGTGGCCAACCGGATCCGGGAGGAAAAACTGGCCGGGATCGAGATCACGGAGGATGTCAAGCGCTACTATCCCATGGATGCGTTCGCCTGCCACGTGTTGGGAGGGACGACCGACGACAACTACGGCCTGGCAGGAATCGAGCTGGCGTACAATCGCTATCTGGCCGGGATCGACGGCCGCTGGATCACCAACAAAGACAACACCGGTAACAGTCTGTCCTACGGCACCGAACGGTATTATCAGCCCAGAGACGGATATTCGGTGATCCTCACGCTGGATGCCGGCATCCAGCACATCGTGGAAACGGCGCTCGTGCAGGCACAGGAACGTACGAAAGCCGCCCGGGTGATGTGCATGATCATGGATCCGAAAAGCGCGGAGATTCTGGCCATGGCCCAGACGCCCGAATTCGACCCCAACAATCCCCGCACTCCGTTGGATCCGGAAGAAGCGGCGCGCATGCAAACGTTGTCTCCGGAAGAGCAGATGAACTACTGGAACAAAATGTGGCGGAATTTCTGCATCAGCGATACGTATGAGCCGGGATCCACATTCAAACTGATCACTGCGGGCATTGTCCTGGACGAAGCGGTCACCAATTTACAGGAAACTTTCGTGTGCACCGGAACGTATCCTGTGGCCGACACCGTATTGAAATGCTGGTACTATCCCAGAGTCCACGGCCGGCAGACACTGGAGGAAGCCATACAAAATTCCTGTAATCCCGTGATGATCCAGCTTGCTCAGCGCGTGGGGCTCACGGCTTATTACAAAGGATTGGATCGATTCGGGCTTACGGAAAAAACCGGTGTGGATTTTCCCGGAGAGGGATATAATATTCTTCAACCCAAAGAGACGGCCGGCCCAGTGGGCCTGGCAACGATGGCCTACGGCCAGGGGATCGCCGTCACACCGGTGAGCCTGCTCACTGCGGTGTCTGCTTATGCCAATGACGGTCTGCTCATGAAGCCGAGGTTCGTAAAAGCATTGGTCGATTCCGAAGGACAGATCGTGGAAGAGTACGAGCCCGAGATCACGCGGCGTTCCGTGTCTTCCCAAACAGCGTCTGATATGTTGAGCATCATGGAATCCGTGGTAACCGAAGGCGGCGGCGGCACAGCCCGGGTCACCGGTTACCGGATCGGCGGCAAAACCGGAACAGCCAACAAGCCGGAAGCCGGAGGGTATTCCGATACGGATGTGTACGGTTCATTTATCGGTGTGGCACCGTTGGACGATCCGCAAATCGCCATTCTGGTGATCGTGGATTCGCCCAGGGGTGTTCTGTACGGCAGCCAAACGGCAGCTCCGGCGGCCAAAGCCATTATGCAGGAAGTTTTCCGCTATCTGGATATTCAGCCTCGCTATACGGAGGCAGAAGAAGAGGCGCTTAAAACCGGCAAAACAGAAGTGCCCGATGTGGTGGGGGAGCGCATGTCCGATGCCATCGGGATTCTGGGCGGACAAACGCTGGGATTCACCGTGGCGCCGAAAACCGATCTGTACGAAGATTTGATCGTGACGGATCAGTACCCCAGGAGCGGTACCCTGATCGATCTCAACACGAAGGTGACGCTCTATTACGAGTGATCCCAGAGGAGAACAGTGTGAAAAGAACTGATGTGCAATGGATCGTCAAGTCCTGCGGAGGAAGGCTGTTCGGGAATCCCGAGGGGCGCATTCGCGATGTGGTCATCGATTCCCGCAGCGCAGGGCCGGAACGGATGTTTGTGGCCGTGATAGGACCAAACAGGGACGGCCACGACTTCATCAAGGACGCAATGGATCGGGGAAGCCGTGTTTTTCTGATTTCAAGAGAAGATCGAGTCCCCGCCGTCGTAGCGCAGGATCCTTCTGTCAGCGTCATTTTGACGGATGATACAGAACCGGGTCTGGCCCGGATCGCCCGGGCTTACCTGGATCAATTCACGCTGCACCGGGTGGCTGTTACGGGAAGCGTGGGGAAGACCACCACGAAAGAAATGACAGGTCGTGTGCTTTCCGGCCGATATCGAACCGTGGCGACTTCGGGAAACCTGAACACGCTCCTGGGGATATGCCTCACTGCATTTCAGGTGGAATCGGATACCGAAGCCGTGGTTTTTGAAATGGGGATGGATCGAAAAGGAGAAATCGAAAGCTATTGCCGGTGGATCCGCCCCCACATTGCGATCATCACGAACGTGGGGACGGCGCATCTGGAGCGCTTGGGATCCCGGGAAGCCATCGCCGCGGCAAAACTGGAGATCACATCCTGCCTGACGCCGGACGATGTGCTGGTCTTCAACAGCGACAGTGAGTACCTGTCGCTGCCGGCGATAGAAAAAAAGATGAAGAACGTCTGCAGACTCTGCCCGGTAGGTACGGGAGAAGATGCACAGTATCGGCTCTCCGGCCTCCGTCCGCAAGGCTCCGGCGCGGCATTCATGCTGGCCGAACGGGGCTCCGGCCCGGCGCAATCCTTTTCTTTGCCCATTCCCGGCCTGCACAACGCATTGAATGCGGCACTGGCGGCAGCTGCCGGCAGGTGCCTGGGCGTCTCTCTCCGGGAATCTTCCGCGGCACTGGCGGGGATGGTGGCAACGGAAAGAAGGCTGCACATGGAGATACTGCCCGACGTCACGCTCATCGACGACACGTACAACGCCGGGCCGGATTCCATGAAAGCGGCTCTGGACGTGCTTGCGGCAACCGAAGGAAAGCGTCGGATCGCTGTGCTGGCCGACATCCTCGAGCTGGGCAGTTTTCTGGAAGAAGGCCATCGTTCCGTAGGCCGGTATGTGGCGGAGACAGATCCTGATGTTCTGATTGCAGTCGGGGTCCATGCGGAGTATTATGCCTTAGGCGCCGAAGAAGCCGGCTTCGGCGGCGAGCTGATCCGGTGCGGAAATAAGGAGGAAGCGATGGCGTTCCTGTCTCGGGAGATTCGTTCCGGTGATGTGATCCTGGTAAAAGGATCCAACGCAACCGGTGTCGCCGATATCGCCCGTCAGATACGCCGGCGCGGCAAACCGGAGGAGGACAATTGATGCAGATCCAGCAGATCTACGGAGCTATCGTAGCAGCATTTATTGTCGTTGTGCTGCTGGTCCCCCTGATGCTGCCGGCGATCCGCCGTTTGGGCGCCGGACAGAATATACGGGAAGAAGGACCCAGCAGCCATGCGCAAAAATCCGGCACGCCCACCATGGGCGGGATCGCCATGATCGCAGCTGTGTCGGCGGTGTCTTTGTGGTTCGGCGGCGCCGGGGGACAAATGCCTGTGATGCTCTTTTTGTTTTTGAGCTATGCCGCCATCGGTTTCGCGGATGATTACCTGAAGGTCGTCCATCGGAGGAACCTGGGCCTCACCGCCCTGCAGAAGATCGTTCTGCAACTCTTTGCGGCGGGCCTGGGGGCGTTCTGGCTGAGCCGTGTGTCCGACAGCGGAACGAGTGTCTACGTTCCTTTGATGAGGACGTACGTGGATCTGGGCGGACTGTACATCGTGTTTGCGGCTTTTGTCGTTGTGGCCATGGCCAATGCGGTGAATCTCACAGACGGACTGGACGGACTGGCTTCGGGGGTGACGGCCATTGTGGCAGCTTGTCTGGCGATCATCGGGATGGGGCGCGGCGCGTTTCAATCCTCCGTATTTTCCGCATCCGCTTTCGGCGCTTGTCTGGGATTTTTGATGTACAACCGTCATCCGGCCCGACTCTTTATGGGTGATACGGGTTCTCTTGCGCTGGGCGGCGCTCTGGCAGCCGCTGCCCTCACCATGAATGCGTCTCTCATCCTGCCGCTGGCCGGAGGGATCTACGTGGCGGAAGCGTTGTCGGTGATCATTCAGGTGTATGTGTTTCAAACACAAAACGGGCGCCGTTTTTTCCGCATGTCGCCCCTGCATCATCACTTTGAGCTCGGCGGATGGTCGGAAAACAAAATCGTGACGGTGTTCTGTCTGATCACGACGGCACTCTGCATCCTGTCGGTGTCTGCCGTATAAAGAGAAAGGAATCGCCATGGCGAAGGAGCGAAAAAAGAAAGTCCTGATCGCCGGATTGGGCCGGTCCGGAATGGCTGCCGCTCGACTTTTGTCCGCTCAAAATGCGGAAGTGTACGGATACGACGAAAAATCCAAAGAGGCATTTCCGACAGAGAGCAGAGAAGAATTGGACGCGCTGGGTGTACACTGTTATTTCGGCAGAGATCCGGCGGTCCGGGACGTGGATCAAATCATCGTGAGCCCGGGGCTCCCGCTGAATTTGCCGGTCATTGTCCATGCCCGGCAGGCAGGCGCTGAAGTCATCGGAGAACTGGAGTTGGCCTTTCGCAACAGCCGCAGCCCTTTTGTGGCGATCACCGGTACGAACGGAAAAACCACCACGACGGCTCTGGTGGGAGAGATGTATCGTCTCGCGGCGTACCCTCACCGCGTCGTAGGGAATATCGGGATGCCCGCAGCCGAACAGGTGATGCGAGCCGGTCCCGAAACGGTCATGGTGACCGAGGTTTCCAGTTTTCAGCTGGAAACGATCGCGGCGTTTCGGCCCGATGTGGCGACGATCCTCAATATTACGCCGGATCATCTGGACCGGCACGGGAGCGTGGAAGAGTACATCCGGGTGAAGTTCAGAATTTTCGAAAATCAAAGCGAAAGGGATTGTTGCGTCTACAATGCGGACGATCCGGTCTGCGCCGCGCTGATCGAGCATCCGCCGAAAGCGAGAATGATTCCTTTTTCTCTGCGGCAGCCGTTGACAACAGGCGCTTATGTTGCACGCGGCCGTCTCGTCCTCGCCTGCGAAGGAATGGACGAGATCGATCTGTGCGCCGTTGCGGAGCTGAAAATCCCGGGTGCGCACAATTTGGAAAATGCGCTGGCAGCTTCGGCAACGGCATTTTTTGCCGGCGTGCCCGTTTCTGCCATTCGGGAGGCGCTGCGGTGCTTTCCCGGCGTGGAGCATCGCATCGAATCCGTCGCGGAGATCGACGGTGTGGCCTACGTCAATGATTCCAAAGGAACGAATCCCGATGCAGCCGTCAAAGCCATTCAGGCCGTACAAAGGCCCCTGCTCCTGATTGCCGGCGGCTATGAAAAGAATGCGGATTTTGATCCGTTTACCGCTGCTTTTGAGGGGAAGGTGCAGCATTTGATCCTGCTGGGAGCCACTGCGGACCGGATCGCCGGGAGTGCGCAAGGAAACGGGTTCCCCAAAGCACGCATCCATTTCTGCGCTACCATGGGGGAGTGTGTTTCAAAGGCGGCGGAACTGGCCCGTCCCGGGGATGCGGTCCTGTTGTCTCCGGCCTGCGCCAGTTGGGGGATGTACGACAACTTCGAAGAAAGAGGCCGTCATTTTAAAGAGCTTGTGCACGCGCTGCAAAAGTAACATTGCCCGGAGAGGCGAATCATGAGAGAGAAAGCTCTGAAACAACTGAAGGAAGGAGATTTCATCTTGGTGCTGCTGGTGTTGGGACTGTCGGTCTTCGGCATCGTCATGGTATTCAGCGCCAGTTATTACAATGCATTGAGCAAATTCGGCAACCCTTACAAATATCTGATCGAAGACAGTATGTGGGTCCTGGTGGGCTGGGTCGGGTTTGTCATTTTTTCGTTTTTTGATTATCATTATCTCAAACACCTGTCCTGGCCGCTTCTTCTGATCGGGCTGACCCTTCTCTTTTTGATATTTTCCCCCCTGGGTCTGACGATCAACAATGCAACGCGCTGGCTGGATTTCAAATATTTTACCGTGATGCCCGGCGAAGTGATCAAGTTCTGCCTGATCATCTTTGTGGCATCCTTTCTGTCGGAAGATCCGTCCCGGTCCGGGCGGTTCTTCCGAGGCATCCTGCCGATGCTGCTTCTGGCGGGGGTTTGCTTTGCGGCCATTTATAAGCAGCCAAACCTCTCTACCGCAGGCCTGGTGGTCCTTTTAGTCGTGGGGATGCTCTACGTGGCGGGTCTGCCGCGTATTTGGGTGACCCTGACCTTCGTATTCGGCGTGGCGCTGGCCGCCCTGGCCGTCCTGGCCCCCGGCGGCGAATACCGACTCCAGCGCGTGGTCAGTTTCACGGATCCTTTCCAGGATCCTCTGGGCGCCGGCTATCAGGTCGTCCAGTCCCTGTTGGCGCTGGGATCCGGCGGAGTGTTCGGGGTGGGGCTCGGACAAAGCATCCAAAAGACGTTGTATTTGCCGGAACCGCAAAACGACTTTATACTGGCTATTATCGGAGAAGAACTGGGCTTCGTGGGCATTCTGGTTCTGATGGCAGCGTATCTTGCCTTGATTTGGCGCTGCTGTCACATCGCCGTGCGGGCGAAGGACTACTTCGGAATGATGCTGGCAGCGGGGATCACGATCATCATGAGCCTTCAGGTGATCATGAACATCGCCGTGGTGACCGCTTCGTTTCCGCCCACCGGAGTCATTTTGCCCTTTGTGAGCCTGGGTGGCAATGCCATGGTGATCTTCCTGTCGCTGATGGGTATCATGACCAATATCTCCAGACAGGCTGTGCCGTCCAAACGGCTGTAAGGATAGGAGTACGATGAAAATATTGTTCACCTGCGGCGGGACCGGAGGACACATCTACCCGGCCATCGCCATCGCAGATAAAATCAAGCGGAAGCATCCGGATGTCGAAATCCTCTTCGTGGGAACCGAAAGCGGCATGGAACACGTACTGGTTCCCGCCGCCGGATATGCCGTTGAGCGAATTGCTGCCACCGGCCTGGATCGGCGTCATCTGCTCCGAAACGTCCATACGCTGCGCAACATGCTTCGGGGCAGCGCGCAGGTGCGAAAGATCCTGGACCGGTTCCAACCCGATCGGGTGATCGGAACCGGCGGCTATGTGACCGGACCGGTGATCCGGGAGGCTGCAAAGAGAGGGATCCCGACCTATATCCATGAACAGAACGCCGTCCCCGGTGTGGCCAACCGGATGTTGGAACGATACGTGCGAAAGGTGTTCATCAGCTTCCCGGATTCGAGTCGTTCCTTTCGCCATCCCCGGAAACTGGTCCTGACCGGCAATCCCGTGCGGAAGGAATTCATCCTTGCCGGCATCAAAGACTGTCGTGCAGATCTGGGATTCCTGCCCACGGACTTCGTGATCCTGGTCTTTGGCGGAAGCCTGGGCGCACAAGTGCTCAACCGGGAAACGATTCGGCTGATCCCGCATCTGAATGGAACGGAGGCGAAACTGGTCTTCGTGACGGGGAGGCGCTACTATGATCAGGTCAAAGCGGAACTGGACACCGCTTCCTGTCAGGACAACGTGATGCTGCTGCCCTATGCGGATCATATGCCGCAGCTCCTTCATGCGGCGGATCTGGTGATCAGCCGGGCCGGTGCCCTGGCGCTGGCAGAGATCACGGTCTGCGGGAAGCCGAGTCTGTTGGTGCCTTCGCCCAACGTCACCAACGATCATCAGTACCACAACGCCAAAGCGCTTTCGGACGCCGGCGCGGCCATCGTTGTCAAAGAAGAAGAATTGGATAGCAACGAGTCGATGTTGGCCTATTCTGTGTTAAAATTGATGCACAACAAAGAAAAACTGAACGCCATGTCCCTGGCCGCAGTCCGCCTGGGAAAGGCCGATGCGGCGGATATCATTTACGACAACCTGGAACTTGATACGTTGAGATCAGAGTAGAAATGGACGAAATCAGAGAATTCCCTGCCATGGAAACGGCGACCCTAGAGATCCCTCCTCAAACACAGGAGGAGATCTATCGACCTGCCGTTTCGGGGAAAAAGAAAAAAAAGAGGAAGAAGAAGAGATATTTTCTGAAATTCTGCATCTTCTGTCTGCTGTGTACCGGAGGGTACTTTTTTCTCACGTCCGAATACTTCAATGTCACGGCCATCGATGTGAGCGGAAACGAGTTCTATACCCGGGCGCAGCTGATCCAGATGACGGGGATCCAAACCGGAAAGAACCTGTTCGAATTCGATGTTTCCGATATCCGGGACAAGCTGCTGGAAGATCCCTACATCAAGAATGTGAAGATCCGCCGGGTTCCCATGGGCACGGTGCGGATCGTCGTGACGGAACGGGTGGAATACGCAGCGGTGCCTTACGGAGAAAGTTATGTGCTGCTGGATAAAGAAGGGACGGTCCTGCGTATCGCGGAGGACGCGCCGACGCTTCCGCTTCTGTTGGGCATGGCGCTGGTGGAAATGACGCCGGGGAAGGCTCTCGTCGTGGAACAGTCCTATCTGTTTACGGATACGCTGGAACTGCTGGAAACCATGGAAGAACATGAAGTCTACTTTAAGAAGATCGATTTTTCCACCGTCATGGTCAAAGCCTATATCTATGACACGCTCTATTGCGAAGGCGCGCCGGGCAATATAAGGGACAACATGGAAAGCGTGGAAAAACTTCTCTACGAGCTGTATCAGCAGGAAGTCACCCACGGTGTCATCAAGGTGGGAAAGGACAATTATCTCTCTTTCAATCCCGTCATTGAATGATCTCAAAAAAATGATCGGGCGCATATAAATTTCGTGCAACTTGTCATCGAATGTGATAAGATACCTATATATTGTGTAGGTAAGGAATACAGGAGGCCGTATGATGTCCCCAATGCTGCAATTTGAAACGCCCTTGGATACTCCGGCAAAGATCAAAGTCGTAGGGATCGGCGGCGCCGGATGCAACGCCGTGAACCGGATGATCGACTCGAATCTTCAAGGGATCAACTTTATTGCGGTCAATACAGACCGGCAAGCTTTAAACAGCTCGAAAGCGGATACGAAGATCCAGATCGGCGAAAAACTGACAAAAGGTCTGGGCGCCGGCGGAAACCCGGAGATCGGACAGCGGTCTGCCGAAGAAAGTCTGGAGACGCTGGAGAAATTTCTGAAGGACAGCGACATGGTCTTTATCACGGCAGGCATGGGCGGCGGAACCGGCACCGGTGCAGCGCCTATCATCGCCAAAGCGGCCAAGATGGCCGGCGCACTCACTGTGGGTGTCGTGACGCGTCCTTTTACTTTTGAAGGCAAAAAGCGAAAAGAGCACGCAGAACTGGGCATTCGTTTCCTGAAAAACTACGTGGATTCCCTGGTGGTGGTCCCCAACGACAGACTGCTTCAGATCGCGGAAAAGAACACCAGCATGCTGCAGGCGTTCTCTATGGCGGACGAAGTGCTCAAGCAGGGCGTGGACGGCATCGCCAGTCTGATCGGCGAAGCCGGGATCATCAATCTGGACTTTGCCGACGTCAAAACCGTCATGAGCGACCGGGGCATTGCGCACATGGGTGTGGGGCATGCCAGCGGGGAAGGCCGGGTGGAAACAGCGATCCGGACAGCGGTGGAAAGTCCTTTGCTGGAGACCTCCATCAGCGGAGCCCGAGCGGTTCTGCTCAACGTGATGGGCGGGTACGACCTGGGCATGCTGGAAGTGAACGAGGCCGCCGACTACATCGCCCGGGAGGCCGACGAGGATGCGATCATCATATTCGGCGCTTCGATCAAAGAGGAGATGTCCGAAGAGATTTCCGTTACCGTCATCGCCACAGGATTCGAGAACGATTTGGGTAAACGGCCGGCTCGACAGCAGGAGGATGAAGACGGAGTGCCCGGGGAAGAGGGCGCGGAGATCCCTCCGGCGGAACTCGGGGAGAGTCTGACGGACGAATCGCTGCCGGGCAAAGAAGACTCCTACAATCCCAACAACGATTTTCCCATCCCATCCTTTCTGAGCAAGGAAATCAAGTTTTAACAGTGGACAGATCCGAAGCCGGTGGGACACCGGCTTCTTTTTCTATCAGAGCGGAAGGCGACATGCGGATCACATCTCCCGACAACCGAAGAGTGCGCCGGGCTGTGTCCCTGAATGCGAGAAAGCACAGGGACGCGTCGGGTCTATATCTGGTGGAAGGACCCAATCTGATTCGGGAAGCGCTGCAGGAGAATGTGGCCCTTCGCACGTTGTTTTTTCTTTCCGAAGAGGAACTTCCGGATGCGCGCATCCTAGAATTGCAGTCCCTGAAAGCGTTGGCGGAAACCGGGGAACATCCGCCGGAGATCATCCTTTTGGACCGCATATGTTTTGAGAAAATCGTCCGGACCGGGACACCTCAGGGCGTCCTGGCGGTGGCGGAAAAATCCGTGTATACGGAACAGGATTATTTTGCACAGTCCGGAGGAAATGTGTTGGTACTGGACCGGATCCAGGATCCGGGGAACCTGGGCACATTGCTGCGGACCGCCGAAGCGGCAGGCTTTTCGGGCGCTATGCTCCCGAAAGGCTGCGGAGACGCCTACGGGCCCAAAGCGGTGCGCGCCGCAGCGGGAGCGCTGTTCCGCCTGCCGCTCCTGTTTCCCGATACACCCGGGAATGCCGTCCGGATGCTCCGCAGCCACGGAAAGAAGATTTTTGTTGCCGTGGCAGGGGCGCATACGCCCTATTACGACTGTGCTCTGACGCGGGATGCGGCCGTCGTGGTCGGGAACGAAGGCAACGGCGTATCCGAAGAATGGATCCGGGCAGCCGACTGCATGCTCAGCATCCCCATGGCGGGACGATCCGAATCACTCAATGCCGCTTTAGCCGGCGGAATCATAATGTACGAAGCGTTTCGGCAGAAACTGGTCCGGACGCATTCATGACAACGGAGGCAACACGAAACATGATCGAAAAACTCAGACAAATGATGGAAGAAGCCAAACAAAAAATGGACCGGGCCGCATCGCTGGCCGATGCGGAAGAGCTCCGGGTGAAATACCTTGGCAAAAAGGGAGAGCTCACCGAGATCCTGCGTTCTATGGGCAGCTTGCCTCCCGAAGAGCGAAAAACGCTGGGGCAGGCCGCCAATTCAGCGCGCAGCCAGCTGGAACAATTGCTGAACGAGAATATGGAGCGATTCCGGCAAATGGAAAAGGCAGCAGAACTCTCTGCGGAAACCATCGATGTGACGGAGCCGGGACAGGGGATCCCGATCGGCGCCAAACATCTGCTCACCATAACCACAGACGAGATCATACGTGTCTTTTCCGGCATGGGATTTTCTGTGTCCGAAGGACCGGAAGTGGAAACCGTGTTCAACAATTTTGACGCGCTCAACTCGCCTCCGAATCATCCCTCCAGAGATATGACGGATACATTTTATATTTCAGAGGATGTGTTGCTGCGGACCCAAACCTCTCCGGTACAGGTCCGAACGTTGCTCTCCCAAAAGCCGCCCATCAAAGTGATCGCTCCCGGAAGATGCTTCCGCTGCGACACCCCGGATGCCACTCATTCCCCAATGTTTCAGCAAGTGGAAGGGTTGGCTGTGGACGAAGGCATCACCATGAGCGATTTGAAAGGTGTGCTGGACCGTTTCGCCAAGAGTCTGTTCGGATCTTCAGAGAAGACCCGCTTTCGCCCCCATCACTTTCCTTTTACGGAGCCTTCGGCAGAGATGGACGTGTCCTGCTTCAAATGCGGCGGCAAAGGCTGCAGATTTTGCAAGGGCAGCGGCTGGATCGAGATCATGGGCTGCGGCATGGTCCATCCCAATGTCCTGAAGGTAGGCGGCGTGGATACCGAGCGATACACAGGCTTTGCCTTCGGCATGGGCGTCGAGCGCATCGCATTGCTCAAATACGAAGTGGATGATATCCGTCTGATCTACGAAAACGACGCACGTTTTATCAGACAGTTCAAATAGGAGGCGAAAAAATGCTTGTACCCATCAGATGGTTGAAATCATATGCGGATACGGATGTACCCCTGGACGTTTTCTGTGAGAGAATGGTCATGTCCGGCTCAAATATCGAGACGGTGGAAATCTTCGGCGAAGAGATCGAAGGCGTGGTGGTCGGAAAGATCCTCAAGATCGAACCCCATCCCAACGCGGATCGTCTCCTGGTAGCCCAGGTGGACGTGGGGGCCGGCGAGCCCATTCAGATTTGCACCGGCGCCATGAACATCTTCGAAGGCGCTTTCGTTCCGGTGGCTCTGGACGGCAGCCGGGTGCCGGGACCGCTTCACGGCAAGGAGAAGGTCGAAGGCGGAGAGATCATCCGGGCCGGAGAACTGCGCGGACTGGTCTCCAACGGCATGATGTGCAACTGCACCGAGCTGGGATTTTCGGATAAAGTCGTTCCGATCAAACACAGAGACGGGATCTGGATCCTGGACGGCGAGTTCGTGCCCGGGACGGACATCATTCAGGCTCTGGAGCTGGACGAAGCGGTCGTGGATTTTGAGATCACACCCAACCGGCCCGACTGCCTTTCCATGGTAGGCATGGCGCGGGAAGCCGCGGCGGTTTTCGGCACGGCGCTGCGCTATCCGGAAACGGACTGCGGGAAGGTCTCTACGGAGCAGACCGGCGATCATATCCGTGTCGCGGTGGACAATCAGGATCTTTGCCGGCGCTTTACCGGACGGGTCGTCAAAGACATCCGGATCGCTCAATCCCCCTGGTGGCTGCAGCATCGGCTCATTTCAGCCGGAATGCGTCCGATCAACAACATCGTGGACATCACCAACTACGTGATGCTGGAATACGGACAACCCATCCACGCTTACGACCTGCGTCACATCCGAGGCGGGGAGATCCGGGTGGATACGGCGACCGAGGGAGAGACCTTTACCACCCTGGATGGTCAGAAACGGAACCTGACGACGGACATGCTCATGATTCGAGACGCAGAAGGGCCCATCGGCATCGCCGGCGTAATGGGCGGCCTGGATTCCGAAATCCGGGATGATACATCGGTCATCTTCGTGGAAGCTGCCAACTTTTCCGGTGACAGCGTCCGGGCTACATCGAAAAAGCTGGGACTGCGCACCGAAGCGTCTTCCCGTTTTGAAAAAGGTCTGGATCCCAATCTGGCGGCCCAGGCCTGCGACAGAGTCTG
>JAAYDG010000135.1 GCA_012729355.1 Clostridiales bacterium | reverse complement strand
TGGGTCAAAGATATACTGGTCGCCATCGTCGTGAGCATCGTGATCCTTCAATTCATCAAACCGACGATCGTGCGTGAGCATTCCATGGAAGACACCCTCAAAGAAAACGACTACATCCTTCTGAGCCGTCAGGCCTATACGCTGTTCGGAGAACCGGAGCAGGGAGACATCGTCGTCTTCAAAAGCGCCCTTACCCTGCCCAACGGGCAGGAAAAGCTCCTGGTCAAGCGGATCATTGCCGTTTCCGGCGACACCATTGCCATCGAAGACGGTTGGGTGATCCTGAACGGAGAGGCGCTGCAGGAGCCTTATACGAAGGACGGCTATACCGCTTCGGACATGGAGGAGGTGACGGTGCCGGAAGACTATTTGTTTGCCATGGGAGACAACCGTCAGAACAGCATGGACAGCCGCGATTGCCGCATCGGCATGATTCCCCTGGACGCCGTGGTGGGCAAAGCCTTTTTCCGCCTCTATCCCTTTCACCACATCGGCGGCCTGCAGTAAAGTTTTTTTCACAGAAACGGCAGAAACTGAAATATGAGCGTATTGAAATTGCTTGCAAACAATAAAAAAGCGCGGCACGACTACTTTTTCGAGGAATTATTCGAAGCGGGACTCGTGCTCACCGGAACCGAGATCAAATCCGTTCGGAACGGCGGGATCAATCTGCGGGATTCTTTTGCGCGCATCGAAAACGGGGAAGTGTGGGTCTACAACATGCGGATCAGCCCTTACGATATGGGAAACCGCTATAATACCGACCCTCTGCGTCCCAAAAAGCTGCTGCTCAACCGCCAGGAGATTCGCAAGTTTACCGATGCCACGACCCGGAAAGGCCTGACGCTGATTCCGGTGCGGGCGTACATGAACCACAGAGGATTGGTGAAACTGGAACTGGCCATCGCCCGGGGCAAGAAGCTCTACGACAAGCGTGCCGACATCGCCAAGCGCGATGCGGAACGGTCCATGGACCGTTCCGCCAGGAACAAAGAACGTCTTTAGAGAATCAAAGAGAGGCGCCGAGGGCCTTGGCTTTTTCGATAGCCTCCGCATTTTTTTTCGCCGGTTTGTCAAAGGGATCGGCCACAGTGTAAAAATACTTGAAGTTCGTGCCGATGTACTTGCACATGGCTGTAAACCCGTCCCTGATTCCGACAAAACACTGATTTTCGGGAGGTTCTTCTCCGGTGATCACCATGTGCATGGTCTTTCCGGCGAACTTTTCGAAGGGGGGCGGATAGCTCCGGTCCAGCGTCAATTTCAGCGCAGGGCTCACCCACCAGTAGTACAAGGGGGTGGCCATAAAGAGGTAGTCTGCATCCGCGATGGCATCTGCCACGATGTGATAGTCGTCGTCGAGGATGCATGCCTTTTCTTCGTTGGTCCAGCAGACCCGGCACCCGGTGCAGGCCCGGATGTCCAGTTTTGTCAAATCCAGCCGCTCCACGGTATGGCCTTTCTTTTCAGCTTCCTTCAATATCGTTTCCAATAAAAACCCGGAATTGCTGGCGAGTCCTCTGGGACTGGAGAACATAGCGAGTATTTTCATCATTTCCTCCTGTGTAAGGTCGAGAGATCATATCGGTAAAATTGTATCATAGATCTGTTGATTCGCAACTCAATTGTAATATGCCTGTTATTGTATTTTTTGCGGAATGTGATATGCTGACAGTGTCCGAAGGAGCGATCCTCCGGACGAAGGCCTGCGCCGCACATGGGCCGAACCATCACCCTTCAAGGGGGCGTACAGGTTTCGACGGGGGTGTGGAAGTCGGGTAAGCGAGCCGCAGTTGGTTCAGACTGCGTTAAAAAGGACCCGTTAAGAATAAACGCAAAAACAAACAATAATTACGCACTCGCTGCTTAATTAGCAGCCGCGTCGTCGCCCGGTATTTACCCGTAGGTTCCGGATCCGGCGTCGATCATACGGGAAAACTTCCCGAGAGCTCCTGGTATCGGGAGGGACTAACAGGATAGCGGAAAAGCAGCCTGCTTTTGGGCGGCTTCCGAAGCGAAACATAAAATCAAAAGCTGCGCTCGGAGAAAGCCTTACGGAAATGCTTTCGGACGTGGGTTCGATTCCCACCGCCTTCACCAACAACAAAACCACCTGCCGATCGACGCGTCGATCGGCAGGTGGTTTTCCTTTGTTCCTTGTTCCTTCGCCCTGTGCAAGGACCCCGAAAGTTGAATAAATTTTTCATCATGGTATACTTTATGACAACGATACTGTTGGTTTCGCCCGGAGGAGCCGGCATGGCAGCCTTGAACCCTGCATAAACAGAAGGAGGGAATTCATCATGCTATATAAGATCGTACATCATTTTCCAAAGGACATGAACTTTACAAAAGAAGGTCCGCTCATCTCACTCTATCAACCCACGCACAGGTTTTTTCCGGAAAACAAACAAGACCCGATCCTGTTCAAAAATCTGCTTCGCGCT
>JAAYDG010000134.1 GCA_012729355.1 Clostridiales bacterium | reverse complement strand
TTGGAGCGGGTGAAGGGAATCGAACCCTCGCCTTAGCCTTGGGAAGGCCACGTTCTGCCATTGAACTACACCCGCACGCATTTCATAACATAGCACAAGGGAGAGCGGATTTCAAGGTTTTTATCAAGAAAACCCCGGAGCGAAGAGAAGAGTGACCAACTCTTTGATCCGGGGTGCCGGTCATCAAGATCAATTTCCGCAGCAATGGGCGCAATCGCCGTTGCAGGGTGCTTCGATTCCGTCGGGAAGCGGGAGTCCGTTTTTTGTATAATAGTCGTACAAAGCGGCCTTGACAGCTTCTTCGGCCAGCACGGAGCAGTGGACTTTGACAGGCGGAAGTCCGCCCAGCGCTTCCACCACTGCGTTGTTGGTGAGCTTGATCACTTCGCTGAGCGGTTTCCCTTTGATCAGTTCCGTGGCCATGGAACTGGTGGCCACAGCGGCGCCGCAGCCGAAGGTTTTGAACTTGACATCTTCCACCACGTCATCTTTGATCTTCAAGTACATGCGCATGATGTCGCCGCAGGTCACATTGCCGACTTCGCCGACGCCGTCCGCATCGGGGATCTCGCCTACATTTCTCGGATTGGTAAAATGATCCATTACCTGATCACTGTAATTCATCGCCATGGTTATTTTCCTTTCTGCATGGATTCCCACACCGGAGACATCGAACGGAGCCGCCCTACGACTTCCGGCACGGTCGCCAGGATATGATCGATTTCTTCTTCTGTGTTGTATTCGCTTACGGACAACCGCAAAGAGCCGTGGGCTACTTCGTGCGCCAGACCGATGGAGAGCAGCACGTGGCTGGGGTCCAAAGATCCGGAGGTGCAGGCGGAGCCCGAAGAGGCAGCGATGCCTGCCCGGTCCAGCATGAGCAGGAGAGATTCTCCTTCGATGCCCTTGAAACAGAAGTTCACGTTTCCGGGCAGCCGGTTGGTGCGGTGGCCGTTCAGCACCGATTCGGGGATTTGCTCCAGCCCCCGAATGAGCCTGTCCCGCATGGCGGATACCTTGGCAGTATTGATTTCCATGTTATCGCAGCTTTCTTTCAGTGCGGCGGCCATGGCAGCGATGCCCGGAATATTTTCCGTGCCGGCACGTTTGCCTCGCTCCTGGGCGCCGCCTTCGATCACGTTGATCAGTGGAACTGCGCCGGAACGGACATACAGGACGCCTGATCCTTTCGGAGCGTGGAATTTATGGCCGGAAAGAGAAAGCATGTCGATGCTCTGTGCTTTCACATCGATCGACAAATGTCCTGCGGCCTGAACAGCATCTGTATGAAACAACACGCCGCGTTCCTTGCATAGGGCTCCGATTTCCGCGATAGGCTGTATCGTGCCGATCTCGTTATTGGCATACATGATCGACACCAGTGCCGTATCGTCTCCGATGGCTTTTTCCACGTCTTCCAAGTGGACGATGCCCTCCGGATACACGGGCAGGAGTTCGATGCGAAAACCTTGCTTTTTCAGCTTATCCAGTGTATGGAGAATGGCATGGTGTTCGAAGGCCGTGGAGATGATGTGTTTCTTGCCTTTCTTTTCTCCTGCTGCCGCAGCGGAAAGCAACGCCTGGTTGTCAGCTTCGCTTCCGCCGGAGGTAAAAGTAATTTCCCTGGGTTCGGCATTCAGGCATTGAGCGATGATTTCCCGGGCGTTTTCCATTTCCCTGGCTGCGGCTTGCCCGAATCCGTGGATGCTGGACGGGTTCCCGTATTTGTCCGTTAAGCAGGGCAGTAACGCATCGATCGCAGTCTGACTCACTTTTGTGGTGGCTGCGTTATCTGCATAGACTTGCATTCTGGTGCTCCTTTCATAATCCCACTAAATTCATAGGAATATTATGATTTATATAACCTACTTTGTCAATAGGTATTAATAAAAAACTTTCTTTTCCAAAACGACAGGAGGCAGCCGGCCGGCTAAAAGATCGGCCAGCGTGACGCTTTCCAGGATTTCGTCTACCCGACCGTCCAGCAACTGCCAGAGAGGCAGCGTTTCGCACTGGTCAGCCTTGCTGCAGGATACGGTCTGTCCCTTGAGGCAGGGAACAGAGGACAGATTTGCTTCGGTCTCCTTTAAAATCGAACCGACAGAGTAGTCTTCCGGATCCCGGGACAAGCGATATCCGCCGTTCTTTCCCCGGGAACTCTCCAGCAAGCCCGCTTTGTTGAGCGTGGATGCGATGGCCTCCAGGTATTTGACGGAAATGCCCTGCCTGCGAGCGATTTCTTTGATGGATGTATAGTGTTCCGTATGCTGCTGCGCGATATCCAACATGATCCGGAGCGCATATCTGCCTTTCGTCGTAATGTTCATGTGCATCCTCCGAACTGATAATACTACAAGTTTAGTAGGTTATCAAGAAAAAAATGCGAGCGACTCCCATTCTTTTGAGTCGCTCGCGATTTGTCGGAGCCTTTAGTATGTGCCGATGGGTGGTGCCACATCCTGGGGGAGGGGACAGATGTACTTCCCGCCGGTCTTTTCCAGCCATTCTTCTTTGGCCTGTTGGATGATCTCCGGATTTTCCGCCGTGCGAATGCAGGAAAGCGCCAGGACTTTGGCTGCTGTGAGCATGCCTTTTTCTCCGAGCGAGCTGTTCATCTGGGCGGTGGTCTGCCAGGAGTGCCACACGGTGCCGAAGCAG
The DNA here is from genome assembly GCA_012729355.1 of Clostridiales bacterium. Taxonomy (GTDB): domain Bacteria; phylum Bacillota; class Clostridia; order Peptostreptococcales; family Anaerovoracaceae; genus UBA10908. The sequence goes on along the minus strand of JAAYDG010000134.1, from coordinate 9,668 downwards.
GCTGTGGCCACGTTGATGCTCAGCGTGGGAACGGCGTAGCCCACGTCGCCCACGTCGGTGGAACCGGAATCGTAGTCGTTCTTTCTGGGATCGAAGGGACGGACTTTGGTGTCCAAGGGCGATTTCCACATGCTGGAATCGCTGTTTTTCCCGAATTCCCGGACCATATCCTGACGAATGGAGGACAGCGTGGATTTATTGTAGTGTGCCAGAAACGAAGCGGCCAGTTCCTGATCCTTTTCATCCCATTCCGTAGGGCCGATCTCTTCGAAGCAGACGCTGGCCACCCGGGCCAAGATCTGATTGGGCACGTAGTCGGAAAACGCCATGGTGATCGCGTAGTCCGTCTCGGTTTCGGTCATCAGGGCAGCGCCTCTGGCGACGTTGACAACACGGGCAAACAGTTCCTTCATTTGGTCCACTTTCGGCGCCCGTACTTCGTATTTCACTTTTGCGAAGCTTTGCACCACATTGGGCGATACGCCGCCGGCGTCACTGTAGGCGTAATGGATCCTGGCTTTGTCGATCATGTGTTCCCGCAGATAGTTGGCCCCTACGCTCATCAGTTCAGCTGCGTCCAGTGCGCTGCGCCCCAGGTGGGGCGATCCCCCGGCATGGGAAGCGATGCCTTTGAACGTAAAGGCGGCGCCCATGATGGCGACGTTTCCCTTGGCCGAGACTTCGTTTCGATCGGCGGGATGCCAGGTGTAGACGAAATCCACATCGTTGAACACGCCGGCTCTGGCCATGAATTGTTTGGATCCGGCGCCCTCTTCCGCGGGACAGCCGAAGTAGATGACTGTTCCGTCTCTTTTGTTTTTGATCAGGTACTCCTTGACAGCCACCGCAGCGGCAAAGCTGCCGGCGCCCAAAAGGTTGTGTCCGCATCCGTGGCCGGGGGCGCCTTCCCGGATGGGATCCCGCTCCGGGCATGCGGCCTTCTGGCTCAGGGCGTCCAGAGCGTCATATTCGCCCAGAAGGCCGATCACGGGCTTGCCCGTGCCCACGGTAAAGGAGGCCGAAAAGGCCGTGGGCATGCCCGCCAGGCCCGATTCGATCTCAAATCCTTCTTCCTTCAATGCCCGAACCAGCAGTTCTGCAGACCGGAACTCATCGTAGGGCAGCTCTGCGTATTCCCATATTTTTCGGCTGATGTCCACAGCCTTCGGTGCGATATCATCGATTTGTTTGGTGACGAATTCCAAATCTGTCATGATCGATTCCTTTCCGGATATTGTTTCAGAATGCGTTTGTGTTTACGAACTGACTGCCAGTCTTTTTTCGAACAGTCCCACCACTTTGGACAGCGTATAGGTGACGATCAGGTAGATGATGCCGGCAATCGTCAGAGACGACACGGACAAAAAAGTAGCCGATTGCACACTCTTGTACGCGGTCATCAATTCGCCTACGAAGAACACCGATGCCAAAGAGGTCTCCTTGACCGTCAGAATGAACTGGTTGCCCAGAGCCGGCAGGATGTTCTTGATCGCCTGGGGCAGTACGATATAGCGCAGCGTGATAAAGGGACTCATGCCCAGACTCTTGGCCGCTTCGGTCTGTCCCTTGTCCACAGCCTGGATCCCGGCCCGAATGATCTCCGAGATATAGGAGGAACTGTTGACGATCAGGGCCACGACGATACAGGCTGTGTCGGACAGGGCGATCGGTGAGATCTTCGGCAGCACCAACCAGAAAAAGTACAGCTGAAGCAGGATCGGCGTCCCGCGGAGCACTTCGATATAGAGGTTCACGATAAACAGGAGGATCTTGTTTTTCGACATCCGCATCAGGGCCACGACTACGCCCACAACCGTCCCGAAGAAGAGGGTGATCAGCGCAAGCCACAGCGTACCTTCCAGTCCTTTTAGGAATACATAGTCATATTTTGTCCAAAGCGCTGTGATTTCAGCGAGCATAGCGGATCCTCCGGGGTCGGGAAATAGTTTTAGATGCCAAGGGTCGAGGCATATTCGGCGTATTCATTGTACCATTCGACGATTTTTCCCTCGCTCATGAGCCACGCGATGATCTCGTTCACTTTTTCCGTGAGCTCGGTCTCGCCTTTGGGAATGCCGATTCTCGTGCTGTTGGTGGTTCCGTCCTCTTCGAAGCGGAAGCTTTCCGCTACGGTGACGCCCGGATTGGCCGCCGCATAGAGCAGGGCGGTTTCGATGGCTACGGCAGCCGCATCGGCCTTTCCTTCGCTGACCATCAGATAGCCGTCGGTGCTGGCCGAAACCAACTTCAACTCTTTGTATGCAGGGATCTGCGTGTTGATGAACATCTCCTGCAGCGATCCGCTTTGAGCAACGAGTACCGCTTCCGCAAAGGAGGCCGCATCGGTGTATTTCGCCAGATCTTCCTCCCGGATCAGCATGCCGTATCCGTCACCGGCTTCGGAAATATAGTAGCCATCCGACATTTCCATGTTTTCGGCCCGGGCCGGCGTATAGCCGAGTGCCGAAATCGCCAGATCGTACTTTCCTTCGGTGATACCGGCCAAAACGGCAGAGAATTCCAGGGGGATGATCCGGAGCTCCACACCCAGGTCCTCGGCGATGGCTTTGGCGATTTCCACATCGCAGCCGATATACTGCTCATCGCCGGATTTGGAAGGATCGATGAATTCAAAGGGGGCGAAGTAAGGTTCCATGATGACTTCGATATATCCTCGGGCAAGGATGTCTTCCAGCCGGTTGGCCGGTTTCTGGGGTTCATCGCCCTCCTGAGATCCGCCGCAGCCGGCGAGGCCGAACACCAGGAGCATCGACAGTGCGATGATCAGAATAAGGGGGGTGTATTTTTTCATGATAGGGTCCTCCGATATGCTTTTACGATTTAATACTTTATCAATTTACTTGACTAAAGCAAAATTGTCAAGGAGTTTTTCAAAAAAGGTTGAAGGGAGTCGCCTTCGTGTTATATAATGACCGCATTGCATAGGGAAAGAGGCGGATATCCATGATAGAGGTAAACAATTTAGTGAAGCACTTCGGAGATCTGGAAGTCCTGAAAGGGATCGATCAGCGGTTTTCCGACGGCGAGGTGGTGTGCATCATCGGTCCTTCCGGTTCGGGAAAGAGTACTTTTCTCCGATGCATCAATCTGCTGGACCAGCCGACAGGGGGTACGATTTCCATCGACGGCGAACCGATCACAGAAAAAAACATCAATACCGTGCGCCAGCGGATGGGCATGGTGTTTCAGAATTTTAATCTGTTCCCTCATATGACGGTCCTCGACAACGTGGCCGTGGGACCGATCCAGGTCAAAAAAACACCGGAGATCGAAGCGAGAAAACTGGCTGCCCGGCTGTTGAAATCGGTAGGCTTGTCTGATAAAGAACGCTCCTATCCCGCATCGTTGTCCGGGGGACAGAAGCAGCGGGTCGCCATTGCAAGAGCACTTGCCATGGAGCCGGAGGTGATGCTCTTCGATGAACCCACATCCGCCCTGGACCCGGAGATGGTCGGCGAAGTACTGGACGTCATGAAAGGACTGGCCCACAGCGGCATGACGCTGCTGATCGTCACCCACGAGATGGGGTTTGCCCGGGAAGTTGCCGACCGGGTGCTCTTCATCGACGAAGGGATCGTCATGGAAGAAGGGACACCGGCCCAGATCTTCTCTGCGCCGCAAAATCCCAGAACCAAGGAATTCCTGAGCAAAATTTTATGAAACATGGATGGGACCGGCCCGGCCGGTCCTTTTTTATGCTTTGTATCGGCTTTCGACTCTATGATATACTAAATTCGATCATTGATATCCCCGGGGATATTACATTGCATACAAGAAAGGAAAATTCATGAAAATCAAATTTTGCGGGGCGGCCACATCTGTTACGGGATCCTGTCACCTGATCACCACCGATAAGCACAAAATCCTTTTGGATTGCGGACTGTTCCAGGGAAGCAAAGCCTTGGATGAGCTGAATTTCGAGCCGTTTCTCTTTACTCCTTCCGAAATCGAATGTGTGGTGTTGAGCCATGCGCACATTGATCATTGCGGGAGACTGCCTCTTTTATATAAAAGGGGATTCACCGGAAATATCTACTGTACCGACGCAACGGCAGATTTGCTGGACGTGATGCTCAAAGACAGCGCCCATATCCAAGAACAGGAGGCGGAGTGGAAGAACCGCAAAGGGGAACGGGCCGGCCGGGCGCCCGTGGAGCCGCTGTATACCACCGAGGATGCCATCGATGTCCTCGGGCACGTAGCTCCGGTCCTCTATGATCAGCTGGTGGACATTAACGATCAGATGAAGATCGTGTTCAACGATGCGGGGCATATCCTGGGTTCGGCCATCACCGAATTGTGGACGGAAGAAGAAGACCGCACGTCCAAACTGGTATTCACCGGGGATCTGGGCATGCAGGATCGTCCGATCCTGAGAGATCCGGTATCCATCAAGAAGGCCGACTATCTGGTCATGGAAACCACGTACGGGAACCGGCTCCACGAAGAAAATTCCACCAGCATCAAGCGTCTGATGGATATCATTCTGGAGACCACGGACAGGGGCGGAAATGTGGTCATTCCCTCTTTTGCCGTAGGAAGGACCCAGGAGTTGATCTACGAACTCAACAGGATCTATGAAGGAGATTCTTCCTATCGCAGCACGCTGGAAAAGGTCCACGTCTATGTGGACAGTCCCATGGCGATCGCAGCCACGGAAGTTTTCAAGAAGAATGCCCAGGTTTTCGATGAAGAGACGCGCAACTATATCCTGTCGGGCGACCATCCTCTGGATTTCCCGAACCTTCACTTTACACAGACCAGCGATGAATCCAGAATGATCAATATCGATCAGAATCCGAAAGTCATTATTTCGGCCAGCGGCATGTGCGATGCAGGACGGATCCGTCATCATTTGAAGCACAATCTCTGGAATCCCAAGGCCAGCATCGTCTTTGTGGGATATCAGGCGGAGGGCACACTGGGTCGCAGCCTGCTGGACGGCGCAGGGGAAGTGACGCTGTTTGGGGAAACCATACGCGTCAAAGCCCAAATCCACAATCTGGAAGGGTTTTCGGGACACGCCGACAAGAATGCGCTGATGGCCTGGCTCCGGGGATTTGAGAACAAGCCCCACGATATTTTTCTGGTACACGGCGAACACGATGCAAAGGTCGATTTTGCCGCTTCGATGAAAGAGGAGATCGGCTGGGACTGCATCGCAGTGGATGGATACAACGAATATCAGCTCAGCGAGATCACATCGCTCATGTCTTCCCATGCGGAAAAGGAATTTGTGGGAGACGAACAGGTACAGGAAGTGAGGACCAGGATCGCACAAATGCACGACGCATTGGAAACCGTGCTGTACAGTACGAGTCTTGCCATGCAGAACGACTTGACTCCGGAGCGCATGGTGGAAATCAAAAACACCGTTGCGGAACTGGAGAAAGGCGTCTTGAATCTGGGGTCGACGGTTACGCAGGAAGAACGAACCGGAGAGTATGAACTGCCTTTGGAAGGGGAACTGCCGCCGGAGGAGCCCAAAAAAGGAAAGCCGCGAAAAAAGAACAACGGAAAGAAGAAATGAGCAAGGAAGCCATCGTCATCGGAATTGCCGGAGGGACAGGCTCCGGCAAGAGCACCATGGTCCGCAGGATCCAGGAGGAATTCGGACCTGCCGTGGCTTTGATCAGTCATGATTTTTATTATAAGGCGCACGATGAACTGTCTTACGACGAACGCTGTCTGCTGAATTACGACCACCCGAACTCGTTCGATACGGATCTGATGATCCGGCATCTTAAGTGTTTGCGCAGAGGCGAAATGATTTGCCGGCCGGTCTATGATTTCACGATCCACAATCGTTCCCTGGAAAGCGTACCGGTGGACCCGGCCAAGGTGATCATCGTCGAAGGGATCCTGATTTTTGAAAACAAAGAGCTGTTGGATCTGTTCGACATCAAACTGTACATCGACACCGATGCGGATGTGCGGATCATCCGACGGATCCTGCGGGATGTCAAGAAGCGGGGACGGACGCTGGAATCCGTGGTGGAGCAGTATTTGACCACGGTGAAAGTCATGCATGAGCTTTTCGTGGAGCCGACGAAAAAGTATGCGGACATCATCATTCCGGAAGGAGGACGCAACGAAGTGGCGCTGGCCATGGTAAACGAACGGATCAAACATCTGCTGGATACGCTGGAATAGCGGGACTGATCCAAAGGAACGGTATTAGAACCAATGTTCTTTCGCATACTCCAGGAGCGCGGGTTGTCCCGGACCGTTGAGCGTGATGCCTGTGAATCCGTCCTGCGTCACCAGATAGCGGTAGGGTTTTCCGTTCCGCAGTTCGGCCAGATCGTTGGCCATGATAAAGTCCATATTATTTTTGATGCAGAGTTTCTGCGCGATCCGGACCAGATGGTCCGTCGTGACATTTTCCAGTAATTTGGACCCGATCAGCACGGCATCGGGGAACCAGCCCCGCAGTTGTGCGATGAGTTTTTGCGTCAGCGTCAGTTTGACGGTCAGATGGGGTTCGTAACTGCTGATCTTACTGTCATCGTTGACTTTGCATCGAGGATCGGCCATGATGTTCAGCAGCGCTTCGGCCAGTTGCGTTTCGTCGGTTTCGTCCATTTCGAGAACGGCTGCTGCCAGTTCTGCGGCCATGTCTTCCAGGCGGAAGGTGAACGCGGGGGTATAATCTCCCACTGCGGCGGCGTGGATCACTGCGTCGTACCCGTTCGGTTCGAGAGAAGCGCTGTGCAGCGCATCAAACATATCTTGGGTGGTTTCGATGGGGACTGTGGTCACGTTAGGATCTCGCGCCAGGCCATAACCCCCGTAGCGGGCGGTTCCCGTTACGCTTTCGGTGACGATGAGCGTCACTTCGCACCCCGCATCCGCGGCACACTTGGCCAGATCCAGACTGAGACTGCCGGTGGACATATTGGTGATTTTCATTACTTCGTCAATATACTCGTTGGTGGGGCCGCCGGTGATGAGAATGCGTTTCATAATCCTTCAATCCTTTCCCTATCGTTTGCCAGAAAAATCTGCGTCATTATACCATATATCGCAAAGGGGGTACAGATGCGAATGATCGCCGCCACTCAGAATATACACAAGATCCGCGAGATGGAAGCGATCACCGCGGACTTCGGCATAAAGATCGTGACACAGGCAGAGGCGGGATTGCCGCCAACGGATGTCGAAGAGACCGGGTCGACCTTCGAGGAAAATTCGGCGCTCAAGGCCCGAACGATCTGCCACTTAAGCGGATTGCCTGCGATCGCCGACGACTCGGGACTTGCCGTCGACGCCCTGGGCGGCGCGCCCGGGGTCTATTCCGCACGCTATGCGGGTCCGGAGGCCGATGATCAGGCCAACAACGCCAAGTTGATTGCGGCGCTCGCCGATGTGCCCAAAGCCGGACGGACCGGCCGGTATGTGAGTGTGATCACATTGGCTTATCCGGACGGACGCCTGCTGACAGCCCGGGGAGAATGCACCGGCACGCTGTTGACGGCACCCAGAGGAACCGGCGGGTTCGGCTATGACCCTTTGTTTGTGCCGGACGGCACGACGTTGACCTTTGCGGAAATGTCCGCTGAACAGAAGAATCGAATCAGCCATCGGGCACGGGCCCTTGCCGGACTTCGGGAGATTCTGGAAGAAAATGAAGTATAACGCAAAGATGATTTTACAGGCTGCAGGCGATCAATACGCGGATCCCTACTACAGCGGGAAACCGGCAGAACTCTCTTTTTACTTTATGTTCTCGCTGATTCCTTCGATCCTGCTGCTCCTTCAGCTGCTGGCTACGTTTTCCATTACCCCGGCGATATTGCAGGATTTGCTGGGCGAGTATATATCCGAGGAAGGGATTCGCCGCATCGGCAGTTTTCTGGATACGACGAACACCGGCGGACTCAGTCTTGTCTTCGCGCTCATGGCTTTGTGGGGGGCCAGCAAAGCCCAATATGCCATGATGCGCATGAGCAATTACGCTTATACGGGCAGTCCCATGGTGCACGGTTTTGTGCGGGAACGGCTGCGGGCCGTGAAAAACAGCTTTCTGATGCTGTTTTCCCTCCTCTTCGGCCTGATTCTGTTGGTGTACGGAGATGCGATCCTGCGGGCATTGTTTTTCCTGTTCGGAGATACGCTGATGCATCTGCTGGAAAGCCGGTTCGGTTCTCATATTTCCATGCTGTGGGGCGCTCTCCGCTGGATTCTGGGCGTATTGCTGTATTTCGGATCGGTGACCTATCTTTTTTACAGCGCACCGACAAAACGAATCAAGCTCCGCCGGATTCTTCCGGGAAGCCTCGTGGCCGCCGGCGGCATGGTGCTGGTGACAGCAGTGTATTCGGTGTATACCAATGTCACACTGAGCAGCGACAGCTTTGCGCGCACCGTTTACGGAGGCTTTGCCTCCGTAACGGCACTGCTCTTTTGGTTTTTTCTTCTGGGAAGTGCGCTGGTCGCCGGTGTCGTGCTAAATGCAGCGCTCCTGGACCTGGGGAGAGAGGAGACGGACCGAGATGATCCCATCCACAGCCAGGGCGGCCCGTAAGCGTTCTTCGTTCACAGTGCTGTCGATATCGATCAGCGTGTACGCCAATTCGCCCTTGCTTTTATTGATCATATCGCTGATGTTCACCTTCATGTCGGAGAGGATCCCGGTGATGATGCCGAGCATGCCGGCGATATTTTTATTCAGGATACTGATCCGGACGGCGCTCCGCAAGGGACCCAGGCTGCAGTCCGGGAGATTCACCGCATTGATGATGTTCCCGTTGAGCATATAATCGGCCAGTTCGGTGGCCGCCATCCGGGCGCAGTTCAGTTCGGATTCCGCAGTGCAGGCGCCCAGATGGGGGATGCACAGCACATTTTTGTGGCGAAGGATTTTTTCCGTGGGGAAATCCGTGATGTATTTGCGGATTTTTCCGATTTTCAGCAGCTCCAGAATATCCTCTTCGTTCACCAGCCCGTTTCGCGCAAAATTCAGAACGCACAATCCGTCCTTCGCCTGCTCAAAATGTGTTTTATTGAGTAGCCCTTCTGTTTCTTTCATGAAAGGGACGTGAACGGTGATGTAGTCGCAGCGGGCCAGCATGGCGTTCATGTCTTTGGTTACGGGGATGGTATTGGACAGCAGATGGGCTGAATCCACCGTGATATACGGGTCGTATCCGATCACTTTCATCCCCAGATCTTCTGCCGCATTGGCCACAAGAACGCCGACGGCACCCAGGCCCACCACGCCGATGGTGCGGGACATCACTTCGTGCCCCGCAAATTTTCCTTTATATTTTTCTACGGCTTCGGCTACATCTTCCTTCAGATCCTTGACCCAGTCCATGGCTTCGGGTACGTTTCTGGCTGCCATGAGCAGACCGGTCAGGACCAGTTCTTTGACAGCGTTGGCGTTGGCCCCCGGTGTATTGAATACCACGATGCCTTCTCTGGCGCAGCGCTCCAGCGGAATGTTGTTGACGCCGGCGCCGGCCCGGGCGATGGCCAGCAGGGTTTTCGGGAAATCTTTTGCACGAAGATCGGCGCTCCGCAGGATGATGCAGTCGGCATTTTTCAGCGAATCCGTTCGCTGAAAGCAGTCTCCCAGGCAGGCCAGGCCTTCTTCGGCGATGTTGTTATAGATCTTGATGTTATGCATTGGTCCCTCCTGAATG
>JAAYDG010000133.1 GCA_012729355.1 Clostridiales bacterium | reverse complement strand
TCCTACGGTGGCCTGCGCGATCATGACCTATATTTTGTGGCACTGCCGTAATGAAAACTCTCCGGTTTCGGAAGGGCGGCCCGCCTGTCTATCTGCCATGGAAGAAGCTTGGCGTTACGTAACGCCGGGCGACGAAGGAATTCCTACCGCCCGCATGTTCTGTGAAGGCTTCCTGGAATATGCAAAAGCAAAAGAGCTGGACGTGGAGGCCCGATCGCTGGATGTTCCCCGGGAAACGGGATCACGCCCTTCCTTTGCCGAAATCCTTCGTTTTATTTCAGATGCGTTGGCAGAGGATGTCCCTGTGGCATTTCTCAATCTCTGCAATGGCGATGTGCACAATCTGGACCGATGGCATTGGGTGACCATTCTGTCGATTGAATACGACGAGCACAATGCCGTTGTTCGTATCATGGACGAGGGTCGCCTCCTGGATGTGGATCTGAAGTTGTGGTACAGCACTACGGTCCGCGGAGGAGGCTTTGCCTGCTTCTTATTAGCGGAGAAAGGGGCTGCCGTATGACCCACCCATGGGAAGAGATCAGCCTGACCGACTATGAGAACCATATGAAACTGGATTCTGTCATGCAGTTGCAAGTGATGAATGACGTCATGAAAGCCCAGCTGTCCGACTATCCGTTGCAAACGGTGATGATTCTTGGGGTTGCCGGGGGAAACGGGCTGGAACACGTGACCTCCGATAAAATCAAACGCGTATACGGTGTTGACATCAACAAAGCCTATTTGGCAGAATGCATCCGGAGGTATCCTGCTTTGGAGGGTGTTCTGGAATGTGTCTGCGCTGATCTGATGGATGAGCGCGTGTTTCTCCCTCATGCCGATCTGGTCATGGCCAATCTGGTGATCGAATATATCGGATACGACTGTTTCCTCAACGTGATCCGTCAGGTTGCACCGTCGATCGTCAGCTGCCTGATACAGATCAATACAGATGAGGGGTTTGTTTCGGACTCACCCTATCTGCATGTATTCGACTGTCTGGAAAGCGTACATCGGCAGATGCATCCGGAACCTCTGGCAGAAGCGATGCAACGCATCGGTTATACTCAGGCGTCTTCAACGGAGCACCTGCTGCCCAACGGAAAAAAATTCCTGCGATCTGATTTTATTCTGGCAAAAAGCACCTGACGTGGCCTGAAAACAAATGAAACAGACGTTCTGAAAGGCGACTGATTCGCCTTTCAACGCTGCCCGCAGCATTCGATGCTGCGGGCAGTTTATTTTATGTGAGAAATCGTAATGAGAATCGCCATATATGCGCATAAATTATATAAATATGCAATAAAAGTGCAATTTATTTAAATATTTCGCATAAATATTAAAATAATGCTTGCATTATTAGAAACAGGTGTGTATATTTAGAAAATAATATTCAGAATTCAGAGCAGTTGGAGGCATAACAAATGAAAAAAGTGATCCTGGCATTTTCAGGTGGACTGGATACCACATTTTGTACCATATATTTAAAAGAAAAGGGCTATGAGGTGATCACAGCCACCGTCAATACCGGCGGTTTCAGCCCGGAAGATCTGAAGCAGATCGAAGAAAAGTCAAAGAAGCTCGGCGCATCGAAGCATTATACCGTCGATGCAAAAGACCGGATCTATGAAGATATCATTCAGTACCTCATCAAGCTCAACGGCCTGTACGAGGAAGACTATCCTTTGATGTGCGCCGATCGCTACATTATCGCCGAAGAGATCCTGAAGATCGCTGAAAAGGAAAATGCCGAAGCTGTTGCTCACGGATCCACGGCGGTGGGCAACGATCAAGTCCGCTTCGACGGCAGTTTCCTGTCCTTGAACAGTGGCATAGAGCTGGTTACGCCGATCAAGGAACTGGGGATCACGCGGAGCGAAGAAATGGCATTTCTCGCTGAACGGGGCGTTTTCGTTGACCATGTCTATACAAAATATTCCGTAAATCAGAATATTTTCGGAATAACAGTATCAGGCACTGAGGTGGACGAAAACAAGGAACCCGACGAAGGGGCGTATCAGTTGACAAAGAAAGACGGCAATGCTCAGTCGGAATATCTGACGCTGGAGTTTTCTGAGGGGGTTCCTTCGAAGCTGAATGGCCAGAAACTGCCGGGCATCGAGATCCTCATGAAGTTGAACAGCATGCTGGGGAAATATGGCTACGGGAGTGACATTTACATCGGCGACTGTATCATCGGTATCAAAGGGCGAATCATGTTTGAGGCTCCCGGTCTGCTGGCACTGGTGGAAGCTCATAGAAAGCTGGAGCAGCTGGTCCTGACAAAAAAGCAGATCATTTTCAGCCGGGGCGCCGGCGCCCAGTGGGCCGACCTGGTCTACAGCGGGTTGTATTACGAGCCCTTGGTCAAGGACTTGGAAAGCTTTGCCGATTCTGTCCAAAAGCGCGTGACCGGAACCGTTACGATCAAGGCAGACGCGAACCGAATCACGGTGGTGGAACTGGAATCGCCCTATAGCCTGGTTCGGAAGGATATCGCCATGTATGCCCAGAAGGCCTGCTGGAGTGCGGAAGAAGCCAATGGATTCATCAAGCTCCACACCATGCAGCAGCAGCTTGCGGGAATAAAAAAATGAAACTCTTAAAAGATCTGATCGAATGCAATACCTATGAAGGGGATTATACCGGGATCATCGAGGTCATCAGGGATTTTGTCGCCGGCAAAACCAACGGTACCGTAATCGAGCAACCTGTGGCCGAAAAAAAGTCCAATGTGATCGTTCGTTTCGGCAATCCGCAGCTTGTGATCAACTGCCATATGGATACCGTCATTCCTGCCGGAGATTGGAACCGGCCTCCGCTTCTTCTCTATCAAGACGAAGAGCGTCTCTATGGATTGGGAACAGCGGACACCAAAGGGAACATTTACATGGTATTGAAGGCTGTGGAAGCTGCAAAACCAAAGGACCTGATGCTCCTTTTCAGCATTGACGAAGAATCCGGAAGCAAAACAGGGGTTCAATATTTTTTGGATTCAGATTATGGAAAAGACTTGAAAGCTGCCATCGTCTGCGAGCCGACTTCTCTGGTGTTTGCCAACAGGCATAAGGGAGTCTACTCCTATTATGTGGAGCATCGCACCGAAGGCGGGCATTCTTCCATCAAAGCGGAAAGCGCTGTCGTGGAAGCGGCAAAGGACATCATTGACCTGGATGCACAGGGCTTCAACATCGGAAAGGTGGAGTGCGCCAACGCCAGCAACGTCGTTGCGCAGAACTGCAGATTCAAGGCTTCGGTGCGAACCTACGAGGAGCCCGAAGCCGCCTCCGACCGAATCCGAAAGATCTCCCGCAAGGGGATCATCATCTCTTCGTTTATCGGAAGACCTCTGGAAAACGATCGCCCGCACATCAGCGGAGCAGATTGCGAATTGGACTTCTGGACAGAAGCTCCGTTGTTTCAAAATGCCGGGATCAATGCCGTAGTCTTCGGGGCCGGAAACATCAGACAGGCCCACAAAATAAACGAGTATGTCGAGATACAGCAATTGAGCGATGGTCAAAAGATCATCGAGAAAATCATAGGAGAAGAAAAATGACAGAATGCTTAATGAAATATCAGGAAATGGATTTGGAGATCTATCTGATCGTCAACAAAGCCTACTGGGACAAGTACGAGAAAATGATGCAGGCGCTGCCTTTCAAGACGAAGTTCGTCGATCCGGCTACGCCGGAGGCGGCTGATTTTATCCATGAGATCGTCGTTCTGAACGAGAAGGCTTACGGAGCAGGCATGGCGGCGCCGGATTGGACCTTTGCCAATTTCGGTACCATCGGCGCAGGGATCACAGCCGGATTTTTATCCAACGGCAAACCGGTTTCCCAACTGAGTCTCATCGGTAATATTTCCGATCCGGCCATTGCCCATGAGTGGACGTTGCTCGTGGATCCGGAGCTGGAAGGGCAAGCCATCGGTACGCTTACTTATGCGTTAGTTCTTCACCTTGCGCAAGAAAAAGATTACATCACTTTCATCATGCAGACGGACAATTCGAGTGTCAATATCTACTTGAAGCACCCGTATCCTCTGATGATCACGGCGTATGGGTTTGTTCACACGCGTCAAAACAGTATGATGATGAAAACAAAAATTCCCAAGAAAGATGGCTTCGAAACTTTATTGAAAGGAAAAATCAAACAGTATTCGTTTGAAGATTATCCTGAAGCAAAGGCTGTCATCCCTTCAGATGCCGGATGCTTCTGGCTCTGCCACAACAGCCACGAGCTGTATCAGAAAATCAACGAGGACATCGCCGCAGGCAGTACGTATTCGATCATCGGCAAGACCGAGATCGGAACGGATATGTACCTGCTGATCGAGAAAGGATGATCTCGCTATGAAATTATGGGCCGGCAGGTTTCAAAACGATACCAGCGCGCTGATGGACGACTTCAATTCCTCCATTGCGGTGGATTCCAGAATGTACAAACAGGACATACAGGGAAGTATCGCCCATGCAAAAATGCTGGTGAAATGCGGTATCATCACAGCGGCGGAGGGTACCGAGATCTGCGAAGGACTGATGAGTATTCTGAACGACCTCCGGAATGGCGCCGCTGCGCTTTCAGTGGACGCGGAAGATGTGCACATGAACGTGGAGACACTGCTTATCCAACGGATCGGCGAGGCAGGCAAGAGGCTGCATACAGCCAGAAGCCGCAACGACCAGGTCGCTTTGGATGTGCGGATGTATCTGAGAGATGCCGCAGATGAAATCGTTGCTTTGCTGGAGGCTCTGCAAAGCGAATTGCTGGAGGTGGCCGGCCTCAACGTGGACGTTATCCTGCCGGGGTATACGCATATGCAGCGGGCTCAGCCTATTTCCTTTGCGCATCACTTGCTGGCCTACTGCGAAATGTTTTCCCGGGATGCGGAGCGGATCGGAGAAGCGAAGAAAAGGATCAATGTGATGCCTCTGGGGGCCGGCGCTCTGGCGGGGACCACCTATCCCATCGACAGGGAATACGTGGCAAAGGAGCTGGGCTTCGACGCGGTGTGCCTCAACTCCATCGACGCGGTGAGTGATCGAGATTTCGTTCTTGAGTTCGGCTTTGATCTGTCGCTGGTTATGATGCATCTGAGCCGGTTCAGCGAAGAGATCATCCTCTGGTCTACTACAGAGTTTGGTTTTATCACCCTGGACGATGCCTACAGCACCGGCAGCAGCATTATGCCCCAGAAGAAAAACCCGGATGCCGCAGAACTGGTGAGAGGGAAGACCGGCAGGGTCTTCGGCGACCTGATGGGACTCCTGACGATGATGAAGGGGCTTCCGCTGGCCTACAATAAAGACATGCAGGAGGACAAGGAGCTTGTGTTCGACAGTCTGGATACTGTTGCGATGTGTCTCCGTGTCTTTACCGATATGATCAAAACCATGAAGGTCAATGAAGATGCCATGCTGCAGGCGACGCTGGACGGCTTTTTGAATGCCACGGATCTGGCGGATTACCTGGTAACAAAAGGAGAATCCTTCCGGAACGCCCATGAGATCGTCGGGCAGGTCGTAGTGGCTTGCGAAAAGCAAGGCAAGAGGATCGAGGATCTGACGCTGGA
>JAAYDG010000132.1 GCA_012729355.1 Clostridiales bacterium | reverse complement strand
GTCCTTTCCTTCGGCCACGGTACTGCGCCCCGAAGGGCCGTAGATGTAGCGGATCTTTCCGGCATGGCGCTCTACGGAAGACAGGACGGCTTGCAGCGTTAATCGTTCCACAAAGCGCTTTTCTTCCTCGTTCTTGGGAATGGCTTTGTACTCTTCCATGATCCGGTCCAGATCCAGGTCCGGCAGTTCCTCCCGGAGTTTTTCCAGACCGATGGACTCCACGATGTTCTTCATGTTCACGTAGACGCCCAGATCTCCTTCCACCGTGCGCTTGGCTTTGGGTTCGGGCTGGATCAGGATCCGGGCGACCTGTTCGGATTCCTCGGACACGGAATGGACATCGGTGGTAGCGCCGCCCACATCCAGGGTCACCACGTTTCCCAGACATTCATGCAACACCCGGGTGCACTCCATAACGGCGCCCGGCGTGGGGATGATCGGTCCGTCCACCATGTCCCGCACGTGTTCCATGCCCGGGGCGTGGATGATGTGGTCCTCGAAAGCATCCTGGATCACTTTCCGAGCCGGCTCCACGTTCAGATCGTCGATCCGGGGATAGACGTTTTCCACCACGTAGAGTCTCTGGCCGCTCTTCTCGTCGAAAATCAGACGCATCTCGTCCTGGTTTTCCACATTCCCCGCATAGATCACCGGCGTGCTGAGTTCCAGACTGCGGATCATTTCCGCATTGTAAACGGCAGTGTCCCGTTCGCCGTAGTCCACACCGCCGGCGATGAGGATCAGATTGGGCCGGATGTCTTTTATTTTCTGCAGGTCGGTGCGCCGCAATCGGCCGGCGGTGACATAGTGGATGATGCCGCCGGCACCCAGGGCCGCTTCCCGGGCTGCCCGGGCAGTCATGTCGTACACCAGACCGTGAACCGTCATTTTCAGTCCGCCGGCTGCCGAACTGGTGGCCAGCATGTGGTCGTACCGGATCGAATCGATCCCTTTCTGCAAGCAGAGGTCCTCGATGGCCTCTTGCAGGCCGATGCGCACGTCTCCCTCCAAAACGGAAGTGGCCGCCTGTCCCTGCCCGAAAAATTCGGGACTGTCGCTGTCCAAGCCCCGAAATGCGTTGACCACGGTGGTGGTGGAGCCTATCTCGGCTACCAATACGTCAATATTCATGCGTTCTCCATGGCGGGGCGACCGAAAAGCCGCCCCGTTTCTCTTCCTGTCATTCGTGCGGGGACCGGCGGCCCCTGCGCCTTGCATACCTTACTGTTTCTCTCTTTTTTCCCTGCGCTTTTCGATCAGGGCAGTGGCCACATCGATGCCGTGGCTGTTTCTGCCGAAGCCGGCGTCGATGCCGGTCTTCATAGCTTCTTCGGGCACGACCTGGGTGCCGCCGCAAAGGATGATCACGTCGTCGCGGATGCCCTTTTCTACAGCCAATTCGTGGATCCGTTTCATGTTCTTATAGTGGATGTTGTCGTGAGAGATGATGGTGGAGGCCAAAATGGCTTCCGCTTTCAATTCCACCGCAGCGTCCACCAGCTTTTCCACGGGGCAGGAAGTGCCCAGATAGTGGATCTCGATGCCAAAGCGTTCGATGCCGCCGTGCTTGATGTCGATGATCTCCCGAAGCCCCACCGAGTGCTCGTCCTGGCCCACAGTGGCGCAGACCACCTTCAGCGGATGGGCGCTCACATCGTCCCGGATCTCCTGATCCGTCAAATACTTGGGTTCCGGCGGGATCACCAGGTCTGCCACATCGATGTCGAACGGTACTCTGCCCTTCAATTCGATCCGGGTGCCTTCCGCGTCCTGCATCACTTCCGTATTGATCACTTCCGGCTCCAGCAATCCCAGCTTCTTGCCAATTTCCACAGCCACCGCTTCTGCCGTCCGCTTTTCTTCCGGAATGAACATATTCAGCATGATGATGCCGTCGGCCATCCATTCCATTTCCGGCTTGACCAGAGAGGTCTTTCTGTATTTTTCCACTTCCTTCATTCGGACGTTTACATTGTCCATATCATCCAGTTCGTCGATAAAGACGATCTTGCTCCGGTCTTCGAAGGTACAGCCGCCGATCAATGCCGAAGGATTCTCGGGATCGCCGCCGTACTGTTCCACGTTGTTGTAGCCGAAATGGGCCGTCACCGGCGCCATGTAGTCTTCGTCCCGCTCGAAGATGAACCCGAAACCGGTGCCCCCTTCGATCTTTCGGGCGATGCCGTCGCCGTTCCGTTCCGGATACTTGCCGCTGTCCACAAAGAATCCTTCTTCCACGGCTTTGAAGTACCCGCCGGTTTCCACGATCTCTTCCATAAAGAGGCAGGCTCTTTCCTTGATTTCCCTGGCTTGCGCTCTCAGAGGTCCGTCCTCCTTCAGGGAAACCATTTCCATAAGTCCGTCCAGGCCCACCAGAGTCTGCTTCGCCGTGTCGCAGGCCTCGACGTTATAGATGTGCCAGGGCACGTTCCGACCTTCGTCCGGCGTAATGGTGGATTGGATGTCTGCCCGGGTCAGCTTGGAAATCAGCAGGTTCAGCACGTGGGTCACCGTTGCTTCGCGGGCGGAGGCTTCCATATATTTGGTATTCATCTGCGCCCGCATTTTGTATCGGTCCATGTACTCCCGCAGGGCTACCGCATAGGGCAGATCCAAAGAGACGCAGGGTGCCGGGGGTGCTGTGGGCGGTACGGTGGAAAGACAGATGTTTTCCGGCTTCATGCCGGCCTTCTCGGAAAACAGGGAGTTGATCGCATGCTGAACGATCAGTTCCGGCATCACTTTCCAGGCTTCCCGCGCTGTGGCGTTGGCATTGTGGGCGCCGTCGATCTGGGCGATGTTGGCCCAGGTCATCACTTTTTTGGATTCACAGGCGTCCACGAAAGAACGGACACA
Organism: Clostridiales bacterium; assembly: GCA_012729355.1. Classification (GTDB taxonomy): domain Bacteria; phylum Bacillota; class Clostridia; order Peptostreptococcales; family Anaerovoracaceae; genus UBA10908. The sequence continues at coordinate 1,203 of JAAYDG010000132.1, read as the reverse complement.
GTTGATGTTCCGGTACAACACATTGTATTGGGGATCCTGATGGGCGCCGTTGATGCCTTCTTCGGCGAACATGACGGCCACGTCGGGGCCGGCGACGCCGGATACATACGAGTGATAGTTGATGGGGCGACCCACTTCGTCCTCGATCAGATCCAGGGCTTTGCGTTGAGCCCGAACCTGTTTCCGGGTGATGGGAACGCCGCCGATCCCGGCGGGGGTTCCTTCGATCAAGCCGTCGATGTGTGACTGTCCCATGGTCCGGATGACCATGATATGGTCGGCGCCGTGCCAGGCACCCATCCGCATTCTGCGGATATCGTCCTCGAAACGCCCCGAGGCGATTTCTGTCGTGATCACTTCGGAGGGCTGAGGATCCATAAAGTCAAAATACTTTGAGGAAGGAAGGCCCGTGCCCTGTTTCAGCGGCTCGGACATATCCCGGTATTGGAAGGGCCCCATGGTCAGATCCGGCGCCTTTTTTCTCCAGGTCCATCCTTTTCTCCGGGGCTCGTACTGATCCAGGTCTTTCAGGATCTCTTCCACGTCGATCTTGACATTCTTGTTCAGCTTATCCTGTGCCATATTATTTGCCTCCTTTGAACAATGCCGCCACTTCGTCCCAGCCCTTGCCCTCGGCCAGGAGATCGCCGGCTTCGCGAAGACCGATGTTTCTGGCCTTGGACAGCTTGTACACGCAGTGACCCGCGCCTTTGCCCATGAGTCCCTTGTCCATGCAGCCTTCCACGATAGGCTGGGTCTTCTGGGAAGAAATGCCCATGCGCATCAGGACGGCTCTTTCGATGGAAGGGGTCGTGTTCTTTTTTCCCAAATCGATCAGAGGATCTATGACCTGGCTTGTAACGGCCCAGAAATGATCGTACAGTTCCTGGTCCGTCATTCCAGCCAGATGTTTTCTTCTCTCCTGAAAATCATCCGCTCTTTTCATCTTATTCTCCTTCGTTCATGGAAATGACGGGCGGGGAAAATCCCCGCCCGTGCCGTTTATTGCTCCAATACGGACCGGACGAAGGCTTCGTCGGTCTTGGTTTCTTCTGCCAGGAATGCGATATCCTCCGGTGTGGGGTTGGCATTGCGGCTGGCGGCGGCCTTCCGGATCAGGGAGGCGCGCATGCGGTCCAGATCCGCTTCCTTGCAGCGGATCAGGCTGGGATCTTTGGGGAGAACGATGTTCTCTCCGGGCTT
>JAAYDG010000131.1 GCA_012729355.1 Clostridiales bacterium | reverse complement strand
TTCTTTGGCCGGATTTCAGTCCGGACGAATTCGAAAAAGCGCTTCACGTGTATCAATCGAGAAATCGGAGATTCGGAGGACTCACATGAAGACGCGCATCGTATCCGCATTTCTGCTGATCCCCCTGACCCTGTTTATTTATCTGGGTGGAATGCCTCTTCTGCTGATTGCATTTGTCATTGGAGCGATCGCCATATCCGAATTTTCGGAAGGCTTTCGGACGATCGGCATACGACCCTCCAGGCCTACAGCCTGGTTCTGCCTGCTGCTCCTCTACGGGATTTACGGACATATGATCGAGACCGATGCATCTGTGGCGTCCTATGCGCACTACGTAATGCTCTGGTTTTTTTTCGTAGTAGCCATGAGCCTCATGATGATATTGTTCCGAAAAGAACACAATGTTTCCGACGGTACCGTCACCATGATTTCGGTTTTTTACATCGGATTTTTCAGTTCACACGCAGTGTTGATCGACCACCTTGAACACGGGTCGATCTTGATCTGGCTGGCACTTTTTACCGCATTCGGAACCGATACCTTTGCTTATCTTGCCGGCATGCGATTTGGAAAACGGAAACTCTGTCCTGCATTGAGTCCGAAAAAAACCGTGGAAGGAGCAGCGGGCGGCGTGGTCGGAAGCATCCTTCTGTGCACGCTCTTTGGGTTGTTCCTGATCCCGGATATGGTATTGCACTGTGCTGTGATCGGGTGTCTCGGATCTCTCTTTGCGCAAATCGGAGACTTGGTTGCTTCTGCGTTTAAACGTACGATGGGCATCAAGGACTACGGGAATCTGATTCCGGGACACGGTGGCATTCTGGATCGGTTCGACAGCATACTGTTTACGCTGCCGATCGTTTACTACTACACGATTTTTATCATATACAACTGAAAGGACTGTCACAATCAGCATGAAAAATATTGCGCTGCTCGGGGCTACAGGATCGATCGGGACTCAGGTGCTGGAGGTTGTGCGGGCAAATCCGGATCGATTTCGGGTTTGTTCGATGACTGCCGGTTGGAATACGGAACTGTTTTCCCGCCAAATACAAACTTTCAAACCCATGTATGCTTCGGTGGCGACGGAAAACGATGCGCGAATATTGCAAAAACGATTTCCCCAGGTCCAATTTTCATGGGGGATGGAAGGATTGTGCGCTGCGGCTTCCCTCGGGGATGTCCGGATGACTGTCAACGGTTTGATGGGCATGATCGGCCTGCAGCCGACGATGGCGGCCGTAAATGCAGGAAAAGACGTTGCCCTGGCCAACAAGGAAACCTTGGTGACCGGCGGAGAAATCGTCATGGACGCCGTCCGGCGTGCCGGTGTCGAATTTCTTCCTGTTGACAGTGAACATTCGGCAATTTTCCAGTGTCTTCAGAATCAAGCTCCGCCCCGACGGCTGATCCTGACGGCTTCCGGGGGTCCTTTCAGAGGATATTCGTGCCAACAGCTGCGAACCGTGACCAGAGCACAGGCACTGAAGCACCCCAACTGGACCATGGGCGCCAAAATAACCGTGGATTCTGCGACCATGATGAACAAAGGACTCGAAGTCATCGAAGCCAGATGGTTGTTCGACATGGAACCGGACAGGATCGACGTGGTGATCCACCCCGAGAGCATTTTACATTCCGCGGTCGTGTTTCGGGACGGTTCCGTGATCGGCCAGATGGGAAAACCGGATATGAAGATCCCGATCGCCTATGCGTTGTCGTATCCGGAGCGCCTGGAAAATTCCGAAGAACATTTGGAGCTGACTGAACCGGGTTGCTTGCATTTCGAAAAACCGGACCCCCGAACGTTTCGCTGTCTGGGGCTTGCTTTAGAGGCTGTTGCGGCGGGAGGGTCCTATCCTGCGGTGTTGAATGCAGCCAACGAGGAAGCGGTGACGGCATTTTTGCGAGATGAGATCTGTTTTGCGGAGATTGCGGAATTGGTGGAAACGGTGTTGCAGGGACACAAGAGCACAACGATCCGCTCCGTGGAAGAGATCTTGGCACTGGAATCCGAGACAAGAAGAATGATAAGATCGATCCTATCAAAGAAAGCACAGGAAAGAAAATGACAATATTCATCGCCGTACTGATGTTCTGCGTACTGGTGTTCGTTCACGAATTCGGACACTTTGCCGCAGCCAAGGCAGTCGGCATCAAAGTAAATGAATTTTCCGTCGGCATGGGACCGCTGATCTTTCAGCGAAAAACCGGGGAGACGGAATATTCCCTCCGTGCGTTTCCCATCGGCGGATACTGCAAGATGGAAGGGGAAGACGAGGACAGCAGCGACGACAGAGCGTTCAATCGGCAGCCTGCCTGGGCGAAGATCCTGGTGATCGTCGCCGGATCCTTTATGAACATTCTTGCAACGATTTTGGTCCTTGCCGTGGTCCTCACGTATGCCGGTTCCTTAACGACGACGCTGGATCAGGTCCCGGAGGGGTATCCTGCAAGAGAAGCGGGACTTCTGCCGGGAGACGAGATCATTGCTGTCGATGGCCAGCGCTGCGACGACTGGACATCCGTGGTGTCGGCCATTGCGGAAAGTCGAGGCGGCTCCGTTTCGGTGACGATCCTTCGGGAAGGCAACGAGCAGACTTTCGTCAGCTTCACGGAAGAAAATGAAGAAGGGAGAAAAGTGATCGGGATCACGCCGGTACTTTCTCATTCCGTGCTTCTGGGGACCAAGGAAGCCTTGCGTACTACGGCCGCCATGATGGCAACGATGGGCACATTCCTCGGTCAACTCATCACAGGGCAAGCATCTTCGTCGGATGTAGTGGGGCCTATCGGCATCGTCACCATCATCGGACAGCAGGCGCAGTACGGTTTGATCAACGTGGCCTATTTGATGGCGATGATCAGTCTGAATCTGGGCATCGTGAATCTGCTCCCGCTCCCTGCGCTGGACGGCGGAAGGCTCTTGTTTGTGCTGATCCGCGCAGTGACGGGAGGCCGCATCAGCGACGATGCGGAAGCCCGTGTGCACATGATCGGCATGATCCTTCTGATGGGTCTGATGGTGTTTTTGGTATTTAAAGATACGTTTCAGTTTATCTTGTGAGGCTTGAGATGAGAAGAGCGACCCGGGCTGTGCGATGCGGTACTGTGATGATCGGAGGAGATCATCCCGTTTCGATCCA
>JAAYDG010000130.1 GCA_012729355.1 Clostridiales bacterium | reverse complement strand
CGATCAATGGGACGATATTCCCGGGAGATCACGTGATCTCCACGGATCTGGAGCACAATTCGGTCCTTCGTCCGCTGTACCGGCTGGAGGCTGAGCAGGGCGTGGAACTGAGCTTTGTTCCTGCTGACGCCAATGGACATGTGTCCTATGATGATTTTGAAGCGCTCATCCGGCCGAATACAAAAGCCATCGTCTGCAATCACGCGTCTAATCTGACCGGGGGGATGATCGACCTGGCACGTGTGAGCCGCATTGCCCGTCAGAAGGGCATTCTTTTGATCGCAGACGCATCGCAGACTGCAGGTTGCATCCCAGTCGATATGGGGCAGCTCGGCGCCGATATCCTCTGTTTTACGGGTCACAAAGGCCTGCTGGGACCCCAGGGTACCGGCGGCATGTGCATTCGGGAGGGCGTGGAGATCCTGCCTCTGAAAGTGGGTGGAACAGGCGTCCATTCTTACAGCAAAGAACAGCCTTCGGAGTATCCCACGCGTCTGGAGGCCGGCACGCTGAACAGCCACGGCATCGCAGGATTGTCTGCTGCTGTGGATTTTATTCGGGAGACCGGAATCAGCACTATTTCTTTAAAAGAGAATACCCTGATGCGCCGTTTTTACGAGGGTGTTGTTCAGATCGAAGGGGTCACGGTCTATGGTGATTTTTCCGCATCGCAGCGCACGGCCATCGTGGCGCTCAACATCAGGGATTACGATTCCGGCGCTGTATCGGACGAGCTGTCGGAAAAGTACGATATCGCCACCCGCCCGGGCGCCCATTGCGCGCCCAGGCTTCACCGGGCTTTGGGAACAAAAGCGCAGGGCGCCGTCCGCTTCAGCTTCAGCTGGTTCAATACCGAAGCGGAGATCGACGAAGCGATCCGGGCGGTGGAGGAACTCAGCGCATGAGAGAAAAAGAACTGAAACTCGTGATTACATTTCATACCACGACTGCAGCCATGGCCATGGAGAAGGCATGCAACGCCCGTTCATTGCCCGGCAGACTGATTCCCGTGCCCAGGGAGATCACTTCCGGCTGCGGCATGGCCTGGAGCGCTCCGCCGGAAAGCAGAGAAGCGCTTGAACAGGCAGCCTGCAGCGAAGGGATCGAGGTCGCCGGTGTGTATCAGTTGACGATCTGAGTCCGATTCCGAAAGCAAAAACGGTACAGCCGTCGGCTGTACCGTTTTTGTGTGCTCAGATCTCGAAATGGGTTTATTCTACATAGATCCGGCGTTCTTTTTCTTTGGTGGCCACGCCGATGATCTCTGCATGGGCCACGTGATCCTTCAGTCTTCGGACCAATTCCTGGGCCTCTTTTTCATTCAGGGCGAACAGCAATCCCCCGGAGGTCTGTGGATCGGCCAGCAGCAGTTTTACCGCATCCTCCAGGTTGGAGGAATAGGAAATGTGATCATCCAAATAAATCTGATTGGTGAAGGTTCCGCCCGGTACGATGGCTTGCCTGGCATAGGCCAGAGCTCCTTCCAGGACAGGGATCTGCCAAGAAAGGAGACTGAGGGAACAGTCCGTTCCGGCAAACATTTCGTAAGCATGTCCCAGCAGTCCGAAGCCGGTCACATCGGTGGATGCGTGGATCGGAAAGCCTTTGGATACTTCGAAAGCCGTCTTGTTCAGCTCCGCCATGGTCTCGATCACCCGTTTTTTTTCTTCCGGAGTGATCACGCCGAGGGTTGCGGCGGAATTCAACGTACCGATCCCGATGGGTTTTGTCAGGACCAGGACGTCGCCTTCCCGGACACCGTTGTTGGTTCGGATGTCTTTGGGGTGGGCGAAGCCCGTCACTGACAGGCCGTATTTGGGTACCGGATCCTTGATCGTATGACCGCCGGTGATCATGGCGCCGGCTTCGGCTACTTTGTCGTAACCGCCGCGGAGGATCCCTTCGATGGATTCTTCCGGAAAATCTTCCGGATAGCACAGGATATTCAATGCCAGCTTAGGCTGGCCGCCCATGGCATATACGTCCGAAAGCGCGTTGGCGGCGGCAATGCGGCCAAAGTCGTAAGGATCGTCGGTGACCGGCGGGAACATATCCACAGTCTGAATGATCGCAGTCGTTTCGTTGATTTTATAAACAGAAGCATCATCCGAAGTGTCAAAGCCCACCATCAGGTTCGGGTCGGAAAATGTTGGCAGCTTGCACAAAACTTGCGCAAGGGCCCCGGGGCCTACTTTGGCGGCTCAGCCGCTGTGGTTGGCCATGGCCAGCAAATCGGGTTTGTCTTTTGACATGATGATCCTCCTTTCTCAACACAGTACTGCGATTATATCCGAAATTCTTTCTTTTGAAAACCCTTTTGGGTCATGTATAATGAATAAAAGCCATCACAACAGCGAACCCGGAGCAGCATATGAACAATATCATCATCGGTACCGCGGGCCATGTGGATCACGGAAAAACCTGTTTGATCCGCGCTTTGACCGGGATCGATACGGATCGTCTCAAAGAAGAGAAGAAACGCGGCATCACCATCGAGTTGGGGTTTGCCGACATGAAAGCACCCGACGGCACCGATATCGGGATCATCGACGTGCCCGGGCACGAGAAATTCATCCGGAACATGTTGGCCGGCATCGGCGGGATCGATTTGGTGCTGCTGGTGATCGCCGCAGACGAGGGGGTGATGCCCCAGACGTTGGAACATTTGGATATTCTCCGATTGTTGAACATTCGAAGAGGGATCATCGTCGTCACGAAATCGGATACGGTGGAGGAAGAATGGATGGAACTGGTCCATGCCGATATCCGGGAATCTGTCAGAGGATCTTTCCTGGAAAAGGCCCAAATGATCGATGTCTCGTCCACAACCGGATATCAGATCGACTTGCTGAGAGAAACCATTTTTGAAATGGTCAAGGAGCCGGCAAAGCGAAACAATGATCCTTCGTTGCTCCGGATGCCCATCGACCGCGTATTCACCATCGGAGGGTTCGGGACCGTGGTGACCGGGACGTTGCTGGAGGGCACGATCAAGGTGGGGCAGTCCGTGACGATCTATCCACAGGAACAGCCCGCAAAAGTTCGGAATCTCCAGGTTCACGGAGTGATGGTGGATTTGGCCACAGCAGGACAACGCACCGCAGTCAATCTGACGAACATCAAGAAAGACGATTTGAACCGGGGCCATGTCCTGGCTGCGGAAAACAGTCTGAAGACGTCGCGCATGCTGGATGTACGGCTGCAGCTGCTGGAAAGCGCCAAACGCAAGCTGGAAAACGGAAGCCGCCTCCATCTTCATTTTGGATCCGACGAAGTGCTTTGCAAGGCTGTTCTGCTGGACCGGAACGAACTGACCGGAGGGGAAAGCTGCTACGCCCAGCTTCGTACAGAGGTACCGATCGCTCTGAAACAGGGAGATTTCTTTGTGGTTCGCTACTATTCGCCGGTGGAAACCATCGGAGGAGGATCTGTGCTGGACGCCGATCCGAGAAAGCATAAACGCAACGATGTTTCGGTTTTGCAGGCCCTGGAGATCAAGGAGAAAGGAGAGGATTCCGATCTTCTGGAGTTGATGATCAAGGAGCAGAGCCGTGTTTTTTCCGATGTGGCCGCTCTCGCCAAGCAGGCGGGGATGACGCTGGAAGAAGTATTGGCGCATTGCCGGTCCGGCGTGGATCGCGGGACACTCGTGCCTTTGACGGAAAAAGTGTACGTGCACAACGATTTCATTGCGGAAGCAGCCCAAAAGGCCGAAAAAATATTGCGTGCGCATCATCAAAAGGAGCCGCTTTCGATCGGCATCCTAAAAGAAGAATTTCGCAACAAACTGGGCCAGTCCCTTCGGGTAAACGATCAGAGGCATCTGGAAAAAGTGATTGGGATCCTGGCCGAAAGAAAGGTCCTGAAATGGGAGCCCACCACCGTGGCTCTTTCCGGATTTCAGGTGGAATACACGGAAAAACAAACCGCAAAAATGGAGGAACTCAAACAATCCTTCCGAGCGTGGGCACACGAACCGCCGGAGATCGACGGCATCGCAAAAGAATCGTCAAGCCGGCAGGAATGCCGTCAGCTTCTGGCTGCCATGGAATCGGAAGGGACGCTTGTCCGGTTGACGCCTGCTGCGTATATCGATGCCCGGATTTTGGACGGAATCGTCGAGGGAATCAAACTTCACATCGAAACCCGGGGAAGCATTACGCTGGCGGAATTGCGAGACACACTCCGGACATCGAGAAAGTACGCCATGCAGATCCTGGAGTACTGCGATGCAAAAAAAATCACCAGGATGGAAGGAGACCGAAGAGTTTTCTATTGATATTTTTCGAAAATTTGAACTTGTGCTGCAAGACCTCTTGTGGTAGACTACGAACACAGTAAAATACGCGTAGGAAGAGTGCGGGAGAGGGACGAAAGTCACACCGAAGGAATAAGTTTGATCCCCGGCCAAGGGACAGACGATGATCTCAGGTAAACGGACCGCATTCGGATGCAACTCTGGAGAGCGAAAGCACCGAAGGGGCAATCTCCCAGGAGAGAAACTCTCAGGTCATACACAGAGCAGGAAGGCATTTTGTTTTCCTGTTCTTTTTATGGGCAATCCTTGCGGAGGCGATCGTGATCATCACAAACAATCCACTGGTGCGAAGCACTTACGAAAATGCTCACGGAGTTCTCTTTGTGGAAGGAAACTACAGAGATGTTCTGGTGCAGGTTCGGGATCTGGTCCACCGCAGGCATCATTTGATCACCCATCCGATGATGGGGAGTCTGAAGCCCAATGAAACGCCTTACCGGTCGGTGATCGTCAGTGACGATCCCCAAAAAAATGTCGATGTGGATTCGGTGTTGATCATCGAAGAAGCGATCCTGGTGTTTGATCGATTCATAAAGACTGCCCGATCAGATCGGGGGACGGGTTCCACGGAAAAGATGAAAGAAGATTTCAGGGAAATCGATCTGTCTTTGCTGGGAAGCGCATTGAACAAGTAGGAATGCTGCTGTTTGTATCGGAGGAGGAATGACGTATGAAGTTGGAAGTAGGGTATATCCCCATTCGGGATATACGATTCGGCCCGGAATCAAAAGTTGACAATAATGTATTGTATGTAAACAAGAGAGAATTGTCCGCGCTGATCCTGGCGGACGAAGGGATCGCATCTGTGGCGTTGGATCTGGCCCGTCCCGGAGAGTCGGTTCGCATCACGCCGGTAAAGGACGTGATCGAGCCGCGGGTCAAAGTGAGCGGAACCGGAGGGATTTTCCCCGGATGGTGCGCAAAAGTCCGAACTGTCGGCGAGGGAAGGACGCATGTCCTGAAAGGTGCGGCTGTTGTGACGACGGGAAAAGTAGTCGGTTTTCAGGAAGGGATCATCGACATGAGCGGCGAAGGGGCACAATACACCCCCTTTTCAAAGTTGAACAGCCTGGTGCTCGTCATCCAGCCCAAAGAAGGAACGGAGTCTCACGCCTATGAGAAATCACTGCGGCTGGCCGGACTGAAAACCGCGGAGTATCTGGGCAAATTAGCAGAACACTTGGAGCCCGAAGAGGTGCACACTTATGAAACGCTTTCCGTGACGGAAGGAATCAAAAAATATCCGGAGCTGCCCAGAGTGGGCTATGTGTTGATGCTTCAGAGCCAGGGACTGCTCCACGACACTTATGTGTACGGCGTGGATGCAAAGCAGACGCTGCCGACGTTGATCGGCCCCACGGAACTGATGGACGGCGCCATCGTCAGCGGGAACTGTGTGTCGGCCTGCGACAAGAACACGACCTATCATCATCTGAACAATCCGGTGGTGGAAGATCTGTTTTCGGAGCACGGGAAGGCGTTGAATTTTACAGGCCTGATCATCACGAACGAAAATGTATACCTTGCAGATAAGGAACGTTCTTCCGACCGGACGGCGGAACTCTGCGCATATCTCGGATTGGACGGCGTGATCATCTCCCAGGAAGGGTTCGGCAATCCGGATGCGGACCTGATCATGAATTGCAGGAAAATCGAAGCCAAAGGAATCAGAACCGTCATCATCACCGATGAGTACGCGGGGCAGGACGGGGCGTCTCAATCCCTGGCCGATGCCGATGCCGCGGCCGATGCCGTCGTCACCGGCGGAAACGCCAACATGGTGATCCATCTGCCGGCCATGGACCGTGTGATCGGATCCATCGACCGGGTCGATCACATCGCCGGCGGCTGGTCCGGCTCCCTGAAAGAAGACGGCACTATCACCGCAGAGCTTCAGGTGATCACCGGCGCAACGAACGAACTGGGGTTCAATACCCTCAGTGCCAGATAGGAGGGAAATATGAGTCAGATCAAAGTGGTCCACTACCTCAATCAGTTTTTTGCCCAGGTCGGCGGAGAGGAAAAGGCCAATATACCCCCTGAGATCAAAGAGGGTCCTGTGGGACCGGGCATGGCCTTTCAGGCTGCGTTTCAGGATCAGGCAAAAATTGTCGCAACTGTTCTGTGCGGAGACTCCTATTTCAACGAAAACACGGAAGCGTCCATTGAGGCGATCCTGATGATGATTCGGGAACAAAAGCCTGATCTGGTGATCTGCGGACCGGCCTTCAATGCGGGACGCTACGGCGTGGCCTGCGGAACGGTGGCTTCTGCGGTAAAGGAAAAACTGGGCATTCCGGCGGTGACCGGCATGTATACGGAAAACCCCGGCGTCGATCTGTTTAAATCCAGCGTGTATATCGTACCGACCAGGGACAGCGCAGTCGGCATGAGAGATGCTGTTGCCGCGATGGTCCCGTTGGCGCTGAAGCTGGCAAGGGGAGAATCCGTGGGATCCTCAGCCGAAGAAGGCTACATCCCCATGGGCATCCGTAAAAACTTCTTCGAGACAAAGAGGGGATCCAGGCGGGCCGTGGATATGCTGCTGAAAAAGCTGGCCGGTGAACCTTTTGAGACCGAATTCCCCATGCCGGATTTCGACAGGGTCCCGCCCAATGCAGCCGTTGTGGATATGCGCAAAGCAAAAGTCGCACTGGTGACGTCGGGTGGTATCGTGCCGAAGGGCAATCCGGACCGCATCGAATCTTCTTCCGCTTCAAAATACGGAAAATACGATTTGGAAGGAGTGACGGATCTGACTGCCGAAGAATACGAGACGGCCCACGGCGGATACGATCCCACTTATGCCAACGAGGATGCGGATCGGGTGCTGCCGGTGGACATGCTGAGAGAATTCGAAAAGGAAGGTAAGATCGGAAGTCTGAGCCGATACTTTTATTCTACTGTCGGGAACGGTACGGCGGTGGCTTCTTCAAAAAAATATGCCCAGGAAATCAGCAAAGAACTGGTGGCCGACGGTGTGTCGGCCGTGATCCTCACCTCCACCTGAGGAACCTGCACGCGTTGCGGTGCAACGATGGTCAAGGAAATCGAACGTGCAGGGATCCCTGTGGTACACTTGTGTACTGTCGTTCCCATCTCGCTGACGGTGGGGGCCAACAGGATCGTTCCCACGGTCGCCATTCCTCATCCCCTGGGAAATCCGGGAACCACGCCGGAAGAAGAAAGAGAGTTGCGCAGAAAACTGCTGGATCAAGCGCTGGATGCGTTATCGACGCCTATTGAAGACCAAAGGGTTTTCGAGTAGAATGAATGCATTAGGAGGAAATATATATGGACAAACTATTTGATGTCGTTATCATCGGTGCCGGACCGGCCGGCTTGGCTGCAGGTCTGTATGCGGGTCGCAGCAGACTTTCCACGCTGATCATCGAGAGGGAAAAAGACGGCGGGCAGATCGCTCAGACGGCGGAGATCGACAACTATCCCGGTTCCGTCGAAGGCGAGACGGGGCCCAGTCTGGTGGAACGCTTTTCCGCCCAGACGCAGAAGTTCGGCGCGGAGAAGGTGATCGATACGGTCACAGACATGGAATTGGAAGGAAATCCGAAGAAGATCATCGGCCAGAAGGAGACTTATCTGGGAAAGACCGTCATCCTGGCCGGCGGAGCCGTACCCACCAAAATCGGATGTCCCGGAGAGGAGGAGTTTACAGGCAAAGGCGTATCCTATTGTGCGACCTGCGACGCAGCATTCTTTGAAGGCTTCGAAGTGTATGTAGTGGGCGGTGGGGACGCCGCCGTGGAAGAAGCCATGCATCTGACGAAATTTGCACGAAAAGTGACCGTCATCCATCGGCGGGACGAGCTGCGCGCGGTCAAGGCGATCCAGGAAAAAGCCTTTCAGATCGAAAATCTGGAATTTATGTGGAATTCGGTGGTCAAAGAGCTTTCCGGCGACGGACTGTTGTCCCGCATGGTCGTCGAAGACACCAAAACCGGTGAGCAGAGGGAGATCCTGGCCGACGAGGAAGACGGCATCTTCGGAGTGTTCGTATTTATCGGATACAAACCCAACACCGCTGTTCTGGAAGGAAAGCTTCCGTTGGAGAACGGGTATATCAGAACCGACGATGATATGAAAACCACCATCCCCGGCGTTTTTGCCGCCGGCGACATCAGAGTCAAAAGCCTGCGGCAGGTGGTAACGGCTGCGGCTGACGGTGCCATCGCGGCGACCCAGGCCGGAAAGTATATCGAGAACCTGGAAGGGTAGAAAGGAGCGGAACATGCTGGAAGTAAACAAAGACACATTCGAAGCCGAAGTGCTTCAGGCAGAAGGCTTTGTGCTCTGCGACTTTTTCGGGGACGGCTGTGTTCCCTGCGAAGCGCTGATGCCTCATATCCACAGGTTTGCCGACGTCTACGGCGACCGGATGAAATTCGTGAGCATCAACACCTCAAAAGCCAGAAGGCTGGCCATCAGCCAGAAGGTTTTGGGATTGCCCACCATTGTTCTCTACAAAGACGGTGAAAAGGTCAAAGCGTTGATCAAGGACGATGCGACGCCCGCCAATGTCAAGGCAATGATCCAGGCACATCTGTAAAGGTTTATCCCGTTCTGCGGTATAAATAAATTATTGAAGGAGGAATGGAAATGGCCATCTTAGAAGGCAAAAAGGCGATCATCATCGGTGATCGCGATGGCATTCCGGGTCCGGCGATTGAAGCGTGTCTTCAGTCAGCAGGCGCAGAAGTCGTGTTCTCATCGACAGAATGCTTTGTCTGAACAGCTGCGGGAGCCATGGACCTGGAAAATCAAAAGCGGGTGAAGGAAATCGCCGATCAATTCGGCCCTGAAAACGTGATCGTTGTCCTCGGCGCGGCCGAGGGGGAAGCAGCCGGTCTGGCTGCGGAAACGGTAACGGCAGGCGACCCGACTTATGCAGGTCCGTTGGCGGGAGTCTCGTTGGGACTTCTTGTCTATCACATTTGTGAACCGGAAATCAAGGAAGAAGTGGATGCAGGCATCTACGACGAACAGGTGAGCATGATGGAAATGGTGCTGGATGTCGATGACATCATCGCCGAAATGACCGCCATCAGAGAACAGTATACCAAGTATTAATGGATGCAGAGTGCAGGGGGTGGTGATGCCACCCTCTGCTCATCACGAAAGGAATTTTGCAACATGAACAACAGTGTCTTAAAAGGGACCGGTTATGTCCTCGTCCACGTGCCCGGCATGCTGATGCACCACGGAACGACCCAGACGACGGAACGGAGCGTCAATCCCGACTCCGATTATCTGAAGGAGCTTCCCGGACACATCCGTTCCTACGAAGACTGTCTGGCTTATCCGCCGAATCAGACCTACATCGGAAATCTTTCCATAGAGGCTTTGTCCGCGATCGAGGAGCCCTGGTTTGATAAAAAGGTGGAAACCCCTTCCAGATTCGGACCGTTCGGAGAAGTGATGCCGGAAGATGAGTTCGCTGTACTCATGCAGATTTGCGACGCTTTTGATCTGGTTCATCTGGACCGGGGATTTGTTCGGAACGTAAAGCCAAAACTGGAAGCGCATCCGCTCATTACCGCATCCATGCATGCTTTGATCAAAGAAGGGCAGGATTCCGAACTTATCCGCAAACAAGTGGAGCGGGAGCATGCGCAGCCTATTATTGTGGGCGATCAGCTGGTTGGATACGTCAAGCGGGCCCACGATGTGGATGTGAACCTGAGTGCTCATGTCATCTTTGAGAACCTCGTCTCCAAAGCATCCGAAGTGCTCACGATCCTTCATTTGCTCAAGCAAAGCGGGCTCGATCCCGCCGACGTGGATTATGTGATCGACTGCAGCGAAGAAGCTTGCGGAGACATGAATCAACGAGGCGGCGGCAACTTCGCCAAGGCGGCGGCGGAAATCGCCGGACTGCTGAACGCCACGGGATCCGACACGAGAGCCTTCTGCGCAGGCCCTGCCCACGCTGTCGTGGAAGCCGCATCCCTGGTCAAGTCCGGAGCGTTCAAGAATGTGATCGTTGCCGGCGGCGGCTGCACGGCCAAGCTTGGTATGAACGGCAAAGATCATGTTCGCAAGGGATTGCCCATTCTGGAGGATTGTCTGGGCGGCTTTGCTGCGCTGATTTCGGAAAACGACGGGATCAATCCGGAAATCAACTTGGATATCATAGGAAGACACACGGTCGGGACCGGGTCTTCGCCCCAGGCTGTCATCGAATCTCTCGTAACGAATCCGCTGACGGCAGCCGGCATGAAGATCACCGATGTGGACAAGTATTCTCCGGAGATGCAAAATCCGGACATCACGAAGCCTGCAGGCGCCGGTGACGTGCCGGAAGCGAACTACAAAATGATCGCGGCCCTGGGCGTCAAGCTCGGACAGTTGGAACGGGCAGAGCTGCCGGCTTTTGTCAAAAAGCACGGATTGCGCGGTTTCGCACCGACTCAGGGACACATTCCATCCGGGGTCCCTTATCTGGGCTTTGCACGAGAGAGCATGCTGGCCGGACGTACTGAAAACGCCATGATCATCGGGAAAGGATCGCTTTTCCTGGGTCGCATGACCAACCAGTTTGACGGGATCTCATTCTTTATGCAGAAAAATACCAGGAAAGAATCGCCTTCCGCTGTGGCTGCACCTGCATTGATCACCGATCTGCCCGTGATCGGCGTAGCCGTACCGGATTCGGAATCGGGAACGGAAATGATTCGTTCCGCAGTGGATTCTGCAAGGAAGAAGGGGTATCAGGCATTTTTGATCGAAGGAGATGACTGCCTGGATCGAATGGAGGAAATGCTGAAATCCGGCGAGATCGACGCGGCGGTGGCGGCACATTACGCATTTCCCGTAGGGGTGGCGACCGTCGGCCGTATCCAGACACCTGCCCTGGGGCGGGAGATGTTCCTGGCCACAACTACCGGCACTTCGGCAACGGATCGAACCGAAGCTATGGTGCGCAACGCCATCGCCGGTATCATTGCGGCAAAGACCTGCGGTATTGCAGAACCCACCGTAGGCATTGCCAACGTGGAAGGCGGAAGGCAATGCGGACGTATTCTGCAGACTTTGTCCGAAAAGGGATACTCCATTCGGTTTGCGGAATCAGAAAGAGCCGACGGCGGTGTGCTGATGCGCGGCAATGATCTGCTCCGGGGATCCGCCGATGTGATGGTCATGGATACGCTCACAGGCAACCTGATGATGAAGATGCTCTCTGCGTTTACCACCGGAGGCGGCATCGAATCTGTAGGATACGGATATGGTCCCGGCATCGGCGAGCGCTATGACAAACGCATCCTGATCGTCTCCCGGGCTTCCGGTGCAGCTGTGATCGCCAATGCCGTCGACTATGCGGCGCAGACAGTCAAAGGAGATCTCCTGACTATCGCACGTCAGGAATTTATCAAAGCGAACAAAGCCGGACTGCAGACGCTGATCGACGAAGTGAAGCAACGCAGCCAGAAAGCGGCAGTCCCAAAAACTGCAGCTCCGCCCAAAGAGACCTGCACCGAAGAGATCCACGGCATCGAAGTGACGGAACTGGACGAAGCGGTGGAAGCGCTTTGGTCGGAAGGGATCTATGCGGAATCCGGCATGGGTTGCACCGGGCCCGTATTGATGCTCAACCATGCGAGGATCGAGCAGGCAACGAGGATTCTCCGCGATCAGGGATATGTTCGCTGAGGCTTCCTCCATACTTGCAGAAGAATGGCTTTCGCCTTGACATTTCAGGGCGATGAGATATAATAAATCTGACATAAAAACAGGGGTGCCGCTGTGCGGCTGAGATCAAACTCTTTTCACCTGATCCGGATTATACCGGCGTAGGGAGCATAAGTGTCGAGGAATTCAATGAATTGTTCGAGGCCCGGCGTGTGCACCTTGCGGTGTGCACGCTGTTTTTATGTACAACACATAAAAGGAGGCTCATACTATGAGTACAAACGATTCGAAAGTGCGGATACTGGCCGAATGTGCGATCTTGATCGCCGTAGGGACCGTGCTCGCACAGTTCAAGCTGTTCCGGATGCCCAACGGAGGTTCTGTGACAGCGGTTTCCATGCTGCCGTTCATCCTGATCTCGTTCAGGCACGGCACAAATTGGGGCTTGCTGGCCGGTTTTGCCAACAGTCTGCTCCAGATGCTTCTGGGCGGCGTGTACGCGCCGCCGGCCGGAACGGCGACAGCCCTCGTGGGCGCCGTCCTGCTGGATTATATTCTGGCCTTTACGCTGCTGGGTCTGGCCGACGGGTTTTCCCATATGCTCGGTGAAAAAAAGACGTGGAAAAATGTCACATTCGGGACGTTCGCCGTGTGCTTTCTACGCTTTCTCTGCTCCTTCGTTTCCGGCTTTTTGATCTGGGGATCTCTGACAGAGGACGGCTTCGGCGCTGTGACGTTTTCTTTGATCTACAACGGCAGTTACATGTTGCCGGAAACCATCATCACCGTAGCGGTGATGGCAGCGCTGTATCAAAAAGCGCCCATGCTGTTTCGTCAGCAGGGGGTAGGCAAGAAGGGGATCTGATCATGGATGCTCGGGAGTTACTTCAATTTCTGGACGAACAGGGAATGATCGTCATATTCATTGTCGTCTTTTTGGAATATCTGAATCTACCCGGTTTTCCGGCAGGGGTCATCCTGCCGACGACCGGGGTATGGGTCGCCTATTCGGGCAGCAGTTTTCTGTTGGCATGGATGCTGTCGGTCCTGGCCGGCCTTGTCGGAAGTATTATTCTGTATGCGATCGGCTATGTGGGAGAAGATCTTCTGATCGCAAAATTAAAATCCAAAAGACCGGTTCTGGGGGGAAAAATCTCACGCTTTGAACATCGATTGCAGGAACAGGCATTCTGTGCGGTATTTGCGGCAAAACTGATACCGGTTATTCGGACGTTGATCTGTTTGCCCGCCGGGGCGGCAAAAGTGGACATG
>JAAYDG010000129.1 GCA_012729355.1 Clostridiales bacterium | reverse complement strand
GTATCGAACTTTGTGCCAAAGCCGTTTACGCCCTTCATGTGGTGCGCACAGGATACGGTTTCGGAATTTGACCGAAAGCATCTTTACCTCAAGGAACGACTGAAGAAAATCAAAGGCGTTTCATACCGTTATCACGATTCATTCACGAGCCATCTGGAAACTGTCATGGCACGGGGAGACCGAAAGATCGGCGCGCTTCTCTATGCTGCCTGGCAAAAGGGATGTCGATTCGATGCATGGACGGAATATTTTCGATCGGATATTTGGAAGTCGCTGTTGGAAGAATTCGGAATTGGTCGGGATCATCCCTCTGTAAGCGAAATTCCCGCTGATGCCGGCCTGGCCTGGGACGTAATCGACTGCGGAGTCAGCAAAGAATTTTTCCGAAGGGAATACGATGCTGCACTGCGGGGAAGCGTGACGGAGGACTGCCGTTACGGGTGCATCGATTGCGGTATCAGTGCCCACACTTGCTGTCCGTTGGGAGGCGTGTATTGATGCGATATATTTTTCGTTTTACAAAAACCGGACCCATGAAATATATTTCTCATCTGGATGTGCAACGACTGTTTCGCAGAGCAATGAAAAGAATGGATGTATCGCTCGCTTATTCACAGGGCTACAATCCGCATCCCAAAATATATATGGCGCAACCCTTGTCACTGGGATTTGAATCGGAATCCGAGTATCTTGAAATCGAAACGGAAATGCGGTACGATAGGGACGCGCTCATTCAAAGCGGGAATGCTGCTTTGCCCGAAGGGATAATGTTTACAGCCGTGCGGGAAGCAGAACACGCGAAAGGAAATATATCGTCCATCGTGGACTATGGAGCGTATGCGATCCAATTGCCCACAGGAGGTTCTGCCGTATCCGAGGATAGCTTTCAGCGTTTTATTTCACAGAATAAAATTATTGTCAACAAAAGAATCAAAAAATCAAAAAAATTTGTGGAAAAAGACGTGAAATCTCTGATCAAACGGCTTACATGGAAACAGGTCGATCCAGATACGCTGGAGATCGAAGCGGTCTTGCGGGCGGCCAGCAATGAAGCATTGAATCCTTTGTTGTTGATGGAAGCCTTGTGTCACGTAGTGCAGATCCCGTTCCCAAGAGAAACCTGCCGCATTTTGAGAACAGAATTGTATTGTCTTCGGGACAATACATTGGTTTCTTTGCTGGATTGTTGTGACGCAAAGAAGGAAGGTGCCGATGAAGAACGAAAGCAAAACAAAGAAAAGAGTCCAATATCAGCCCCGATTTAAGCAAATTCTCGTATGGATCATTACCGTCGTCTTATCAACCGCATATGTGGTTGTGGGGCATGGTATTTTTTCCAACGGCCTGAACATATTCAATACGGAAGGCGCTCTTGTCGAAAAAGGCCGTGTACAGGAGATTGGAGAAACCGTATCCGAACAATACGACCTGAGCGAAGAAATCACCTATGAGAACAGCGCAACCTACTTCACGGTATCCCTGACCACCGGCCCGGAAAAAGGCACTGTCGTAACCGCTGTGCAAACCAGCGATAATTACACCGATGTCCACGAAGAGCCGGTTTCCGCAGGCGATAAAGTGATTCTCTACAATTACGGGGACGAGAGTATGGGTTCCGAGTGGATATTCGGCGGCTATGCCCGATTCGATACGCTGCTGCTCCTGGGAATTCTGTTTTTCGTCCTCTTATTGGTCTTTGGACGGGTGAAAGGATTCAACACCATTGTTTCACTTACGTTCACCGTTCTGGCGATCTTCACGGTGTTTATCCCTTCGATCCTCAGCGGATACAATATTTATCTGATGTCCCTCGTTACCTGCATCTTTACGATCGCTATGACTTTATTGATTACGAACGGTGCAAGTACGAAATCCATAGCTACGATACTGGGCTGCATTTTCGGTGTAGCCGTTGCCGCAGGACTGTCCATCGTATTTGAGAAGCTGCTCCGCCTGACAGGGATGCTGGATGAGCATTCGATCTATCTGACGTATCTGGATTCCGGTGTGAGCATCGATTTGGTGGCTTTGATCTATGCGATGATCGTCATCGGCGCCATGGGCGCCGTGATGGACGTTGCCATGGATATTTCTTCCTCTCTGTACGAAATCAGACTCCATGCCCGAGATATCGGGTTCGCACGCCTTGTGAAAAGCGGCATACGGATCGGACGGGATGTGATGGGAACGATGGCCAACACACTGGTACTGGCTTATATCGGAAGTTCTCTTGCCTCGATTCTTCTGCTGATCACCTATTCGGCGTCTCTGAGGGAACTCCTGAATCGGGAATCCATCGTCGTGGAAATTTTGCAGGCTTTGGTGGGCAGCACGGCGATCTTGCTGACGATCCCTCTTACAGCCGTCGTTTGCGGGATCATTTACACGCAGAAGCCGATGCCCGACACGCCGGCACCCAAAACATCCCATCGGACCGAAGAAGAGATGAAACCGATCTCAGCTATGACCGAAGAAGAGCGACAGGCATATTTTTTCGGAGACTAAATGATCGGGGCCCGTTCCACAACGGGCCCTGTTCTTATTTCCATTCAACCTGAAGCGGTTTACGGGGCACGGTACGGTGCCAGATCACATCCGGGTACCCCAGCGCCAATACGACTTGTGTTTTCGACTGTTCAGTTTCTCCCAAATATTCCTGCAGGGCGGGAGAGGCTTCCACGGCCAGTTTGCAGTAGCCCAGATACAGCGCGCCCAGGCCCAGTGCATGGGCCATCAGCTCCATTCTGGACGAAGCGATACAAGCATCGTTTTCATCAGGCGCCATGATAAAAATCAAATGGGTGCAACCGTAGAGCAGCGCATCTTGGGTCCCTTTGCTGTTTTTGTATTTCCGATACCGGCTGAGAAGATATTCGTCCGCTGCGCCGCGGGCATAGACGGCAGCGCCTTCCCACAGTCGGTCACGCAGCGCTTTCAATTCTTTTTCCACGACTACATAGCGGAGACGTTGGTAGTTGCATGCGGTAGGGCTGAAACGACCGGCCTCCAGGATGGTTTCTATTTTTTCGCGTTCGGGTTTTTCCGGTAAAAAGCGCCGTGTGCTGCGCCGAAATTTCATAAAATTCAGCAGTCTATCCGGATCGATCGAAAAGAGATCCTTTGAATAAGGAAGGATTTCTCTTGAATCGTAGCCCGGCAATTCAACCGCATTTGTCGGGCAGATTGCAACACAGTGCCCGCATTCCGAGCAATCGATTCCCAAGGGAAATGCGCCGGTGTCGGTCATTTCGATATCCCGTGTTTCGCATATTTGCGCACACAATCCGCAGGATGTGCAAAGATCTTTCTTGATGCTAATCATCGTAGTCCTCCTCTACATTCTTCGATCTTTCTTTTCATCAGTGTAACACAAACAGAACATTCGTGTCACGAAGGGATACATCTCCATCGCCCGTGATTTACATTCATACCCTAAAATGGTATAATATGGAATATCCAAGCGAAAAGGAGAACTCATGATCCGGAACGACGAAGAAACCAGAAAGCGGCTTCGGACGATCTGCATCGGTTTATTTTTGGCCGCAGCAGCTGTGGGAGGCATACGAAATTATTTGACCGGAAGCGACCTCGGGGGCGAATTAAGGATCGAACGTGCGCCGGAACTTCCGGT
>JAAYDG010000128.1 GCA_012729355.1 Clostridiales bacterium | reverse complement strand
GAACGAAGTCGTCCAATTGGTGGGGGAAGACGTCCTTCCCAACGATCAGGCGCTGGTTCTGGAAATCGCCCGGATTATAAAGAAAGGATTCCTCCAGCAAAATGCGCTGCACAAAATCGACACGTACGTGGTCCTCGAGAAGCAGTATAAGATGCTGCAAGTGATCGACACGTTGTACGAAAGCGCTTTGAAGTGTGTAAAAATGGGTATCCCGATATCGATCATCAAAAGTCAGGACGTGGTTCAGGATGTACTGAAAATGAAGTATGAAGTACCCAACGATAACACCGGGATACTGGACGATCTGCGTGTTAAAATCGTCGGGATCTATGATCGTCTGAGCCAAACATATGAATGAAGAGCGAAAGCAAGGTTATCGTATTATGAAAAAGGAATATTTAAGGCTGGAGCAAGCCGGAGGCCCGTTGATCGTTTTGTCCCATGTGGAAAACGTTGCCTACGGTGAAATGGTTTCCATCAAGTTGAACGAAGAAGAGCAGCGGACCGGCAAAGTGATCAAAATTGACGGACCCAATGTGATCGTGCAGGTTTTTGAAGGAACTTCCGACATCTCGACAAACAATGTTGCCGTCACATTCAAAGGGGAGCCCATGTCCATTCCTCTATCCGGCGAAATTTTGGGAAGAGCCTTTAACGGTGTAGGCGAGCCTATTGACGGCCTGTATCAAATACCTTCCGCCAACAGACAAAACATCAACGGGAGACCTATGAATCCTGTGGCCCGAAAGTATCCGCGGAATTTTATACAGACGGGCATCTCGGCAATCGACGCACTGATGACGCTCATTCGCGGTCAAAAGCTGCCCATTTTTTCCGGAAACGGCATTGCCCACAACGAACTTGCGGCGCAAATCGTACGTCAAGCTAAAATCGAAGGCGAGACCGGTGATAATTTTGCCGTGGTGTTCGGCGCCATGGGAGTTCGGCACGACGATGCAGACTACTTCATTCGCAGCTTTCAGACTTCGGGCGTTCTGGATCATGTCGTGATGTATATCAACACCGCTGATGCGCCCATCGTCGAACGGATCTCCACACCCAAATGCGCAATGACTGCTGCGGAATACCTGGCATTTGATCAGAATATGCACGTTCTCGTAATACTCACGGATATGACCAGCTATGCCGAGGCCTTGCGGGAGCTGTCCTCTTCAAAAGAAGAAGTTCCGTCCAGAAAAGGCTATCCCGGATATCTCTACAGTGATCTTTCCACGATCTATGAACGGGCAGGGATGCTTTCTGACCGGGAAGGTTCGATCACCCTGATCCCGATCCTGACCATGCCCAACGACGACATCACACATCCCATACCCGATTTGACCGGCTTTATTACGGAGGGACAGATCGTGCTGAACCGAGAACTCAATCAAAAGGGGATTTACCCCCCGATCGATATCCTTCCTTCCCTCTCCCGCCTGATGAAAGACGGAATCGGAGAAACCTACACAAGAAAAGATCATTCCGATCTGTCCAGTCAGCTATTTGCGTCCTATTCGCGGGTGCAGGACGTCAGGGCATTGTCTCAGATCATCGGCGAGGACGACCTGAGCGATATGGACAAGCTTTATCTTGAATTCGGAAGAAATTTAGAGGAACGATTCATTTCTCAGGAAAGCAGCGAAAACAGAAGCATCTTGGAAACATTGGATTTAGGGTGGGAAATTTTGTCGGTGCTTCCAACCACAGAGCTGGATCGCATACAGTCAGAAATCCTAAATGAGTACTATCACGGCTCCAGCGAAACGGACTCGGAGGACGCTTCATGGCAATGTTGATCGCCCCCACAAAATCAAATCTGATCAAGGCAAAGTCTTCGTTGAACCTTTCTAAAAGCGGGTTCGAACTTTTAGATCAAAAAAGGAATGTACTGATCCGGGAAATGATGGACCTGGCAGAGAAGGCAAAAAATATCCAGACTGAAATCAGTTCTATTTTTACCGAAGCGTACGAAGCGCTGCAAGTGGCAAATATTACATTGGGCATCAAGAATGTCGAGGATATGACCTACAGCATCCCCAATAACGAGTCTTTTGTCGTGCTTATGAAAAGTATCATGGGCGTAGACATTCCGAGCATCAAATATCAGCGAAGCGACATCCTGCCTGCTTACGGATTCTACAATACCAATCTCGCGCTGGATCGGGCCAGACAACAATTCAATGAGGTCCATTATAAGATTTACGACCTCGCTGAAATCGAAAACTCCATCTTCAAACTGGCAAAAGAAATAGAAAAAACCAACAAAAGGACCAATGCCTTGAAACATATCCAAATACCAAAATATCAGGAACAGATCAAACAAATCCAGGAAACTCTCGAGGAAAAAGAAAGAGAAGACTTTTTCCGGCTCAAAAGAATCAAGAATAAAATACGTCAAACCAAAAGGGATACGGAAAACAAAACGTCTCGTGCTTGACAAAACCGGGCGTTTTCAGTAGAATCCACTATATAAAATAACGAGCTTCATGACTGACGGATGCAGTGGGGAACCACAGGGGAATGAAGCTTTTGAACCGCCGACCGTCTGGGCAATGTTTGGGTAACTGAATATTGCCCTTTTTGTTTTTTGACCGGGCCGCTCAGTTACTCTGGATCAAAGGATACGGAGGGAAATATGGGATTCAAAGCCTGGGACCATTTTAAGGATGGCCATTGGAAAAGCGGTATCGACGTCCGGGATTTTATTCAACAGAATTATACGCCTTACGAAGGAGACGACCGATTTC
>JAAYDG010000127.1 GCA_012729355.1 Clostridiales bacterium | reverse complement strand
CCTTTCTGAGACGTTTCCAACATTCACACCTCCTCTTTCTACTCCATGCGCTTTTTCAAACTGCGATGAGGCAATACTTGCTTTTCCTCTACATTTCGCTAAAGCGTAAAAAGTCCGACTGCAATACTACTTGCAGCCGGACTATCTTTGCTTTTCAGCGGTAGACTCCGAGCTTTGCGTCCCAGCTTTTCAACTGGTTTGCCCAAAATTCAAAACACTTTCCCATATTTTTCTTTCAGTGTATTCTAAACCATATTTCACCACATTGCAAGGTATTTTTTTAAAATATTTTTTGCTCTGCCGCGCAGGAACTCCAAAATCGATTTAGAACCGCAGGCTCAGACAGGACAGTCCGCCGTCCAGCTTGCGATATTCCGAAGTGTCTACGGTGATCACCGGGTAGCCGGCCTTCTTGACCGCTTCCAGTACTGCGGGGAACCCTTCGGGGACGATCACGGTGCCGTTCATCCAAATGCAGTTGGCCGCATAGGCTTCCGCTTCGGGGATCTCGATCTTGTTGTACTTGTCAAACTCGGGTTTCTCCGTGAATTCGCCGGAAACCAGCATGTTGTTGTCTTCGATATAGTTGACGCCGGTTTTCAGGTGGAGTACTTTCTCCAACGTTACCTCGGAGCCGGAGAGACCGTATTTCTCCAGGATCTCGATGAATTGGCGAATACCCTCTTCGTTGGTCCGGGCAGAACGACCTGCGTAGAAGTGATCGCCCACCATCATCACGTCGCCGCCTTCCAGGGTGCCCGGATCCTGGATGTATTCGATTTTCTCTTCGGGATAGAATTTTTGAAGCGCATCGATGATTTCGTACTTCTCCCCGTTCCTGGATGAGGCGCCGGGGTTGGTGACGATGGCGCAAGCCCGTGTCACTACGGCGGGATCTTCCACAAAGCAGGAATCCGGATACCGTTCGTCGGCAGGGAGGACCGTCACCTCCACACCGCACTGCTTCAGTGCTTCGATATAGGCGTCGTGCTGTTTCAATGCCAGCTCGTAATCGGGCTTCCCCAGTTCCGGCGCCGAAGTGATGCCTTCTACCATGGCTTTGCAGGGTCTTCTTACAATCGCGTGATTGAACTTTTTCATCGTTGTTTCCTCCATTCTTGTATCGGCTTATGCTCTCTTGTCTGCTATTCTGCGGAGTTTGTACCGCACCATATATGTTGAAACCTGCAGGGGAAAATGTGTTCATTGTGATCATCCCACATGCGCAGGGATACAAGCCACTCCAATTTTTCCGTGCGATCTTGGGCATCTTTGAGGCGGATCCCCATCAAAAAACTCCCGTCGCCGTTGCCCGTGGGATCGATGGACACCAGTTCGTACTCCACATCGCTGATCTTCATGGGTTGAAATTCGTACAGCGCTTCGGCGGCAACGTATTCCGCCACATAGGAATCTTGTACGTCAGGCAGGTCGTTTTCTGCCATATATTCGGGGAAAAAAGTTTGGGCGATATCCAATACTTCATCCCGCGTCAGATCGATGGTCCCGAATTCGCTCAGAAAGTCCGGATAGGCACTGTAAGTGACCAGGGACAGCATGAGCCAGAAATCCTCGGGATCCGGTCGGCTCATGTCGATTTCGTAAACAGAGATCGACAGATAAGCAGCCAGCTGGCCGCAAGCCCGGAGCATGTCTTCGGCGTCGGCCTGAGAGCAGACTCGCTCGATCTCTGCCGCTGCAGGGGGTTCCTCGATCTGCTCCGGCGCGATCGCGCCCGCCGTGGAAGCCTGAAGGGCTTCTCCGGCGCAGGCCGACGCCCCCCACAGCATCACCCCGGCCAGTACGATTCCCACTACCTTCTTCAATGAACATCTCCTTTCGGTAACAGTGTCTGTTGTTACCACTTATTGCAGACTTTTTCCGCAAACCCGAACAGCGGTGCCACATCCAGCACTGTTCCGTCATCCAGCATAACATTCCCTTTGAAATAACCAAAGACCTGATGTTGATCGCTGCAGAGGAACCCCAGATTCATCTGGGTCTTTCTGTCTTGAACCGGTTCAAAAACCAAATCCACACGCCCGTCATCGGAGGTGATGATCCAGGGGCGTTCATACTCGGTTTTTTTATTTTTCTTGGGGATCATCCACTGGATCTCCTCCAGTTTATGCGCTTTCCCCTGGTAGAACAAGACATTCTCTGTGGCTGCAGACGGGTCTCCGAATCCCCCGCCCAGGTTCAAAGAAAAAGGTTTTCCCCCCAGCAGACCCGCAGCCCCGGCCCACAACCACTCGTTGTTCCGGGTCCAGACACCGCGCCCCCAGTTGAGCGCCCCGAAAGAACGCCCCAGCTGCAAGGCGTACTCCTTCTCGCCGAGCAAAATCGTGCCGGATGCCGGCATGCCTTGAATTTTGTGGTTATAGAAGAATGCCAGCGGATCTCCCGGAAACGGCGTCACGGTCGCTATGCTGTCTCTGGGCGGACAGCCCAGCAAAATCTCGCCGCTGATCCTTTTTCCGTTTGCAAAGCGATCCATGGAAAAGATCAGCCGCCGCTGATTTCCGCCGTTGCGAAACTCCATGGAATATCCTTTGCCCTCGGATAGCGCATCGCCGATCTGCGATGTGGGGGATAAGAGCTTCCTCCCTTTTCCGAAAAATCGAATCACGTTGCGCGTATGACGGATCGGGTCGGAAAAATCGAAAAACGAAATCGTATCCACACCCATGTAGGAATGATCCGCAATGGTAAGCTCCATGGCAAAGCGGTCGTCTGTCACCACATACCGGTCCCATTCCTTAATGCGCCGATGGGGTGCCTGAACGGCTTTCCGGTCGTATTCCGGCAACGGCTGCCGCGCATACCCCGCCTCCCGCACTACACCCCTCGCATCCAGAAGTGGCCCCGGTTGTGTGATCTCATGCTGCATTGCACTTATCCTTCCTGTTCTTCTTCGATCTGCGCTTTCTCGATGGAATGAAATCCGATATCGTTTCGCGCGTCCGTCTTGATTCTGCGGAACACTACATTGTACAAGATCAGGACAAATCCGATGAATAGCATCATTGCCATAGAATTGTTCAGCACCAGGCAGGTGTTGAAAATGCCGTGGAGCAGGATGGCGATCCACAATCCCGTACGCCGCAGCCTGGCTGCCTCGGCCCTGTCGCCCCGCACTTCTCGAACTTTTGCTCTCCCGTAGTAGGAGCCCATAAAGACGCCGAAACTCATGTGCGCCGGAACCGAGAGGATCGCCCGGGTAAAGGCCACCGACAGACCGAATTGCATCACGTAGCCGATGTTTTCCAGGGCGGCGAAACCGAGAGAGACAAACACCGCATACACCAATCCGTCAAATCGGTAGTTGAAAGCCGGATGATGCCAGGTCCTCCGTTTGAGGAAAAAATACTTGCATCCTTCTTCCGACGGCGCCACCACAAGGAACATCAACAGCACCGGAAACAGTTTCGTGTCCACGGGGACGATCAGACTCAAGAGATACTGTCCCGTATATTCCAGAAACATGACCGGAACCACCGCCAGCGCGCCGGCAACCACCAAGCTGAACAGGAGCCCTTTCGGTTCGCTCTCGACGGCATCCTGCAGAAAAATATACCGCATCAGGAACAGTGCGGGAAGTACTGCGGCAACGATGAACATGATATCCAGCATTATATGGAATCTCCTTTACGGCGTTGATACACCTGCAAAAGCAGAATCGAGAGCGGCGCCAGCAGCGCGCCCAATCCCAGGATCACGAAGGGCAGTCCCCAGTGCACGGCCAGCGTAGTATCCTGAAGTCCCCGGTTGGCTTGGGCCAGGACCCGCCCGAACACGTACGGAGACAGGATCGTGACGGAAAATCCCAGCGCCGACTGGATGCCCAGCGCCGTTCCACGGATTTTGGGAGAGACCATCACCGTCATGCCCGCCTTGTAAATGGAGGAATCCGCAGCGACCCAAAAGCCGATCCACAGACCCACGATCACCACGGCAGTCAGCGATTTTCCGTACAAATGACCGAACACGAACTGTGCCCCCAAACTGCTCAATGCACAGATCAGGATCGTCCTGCCGCGGCCGAACCGGTCGGCGGCCACGCCGGCCAGCCACACGGAGGGGGCTCCCAGCAAAATAATAATAGCCGCCAGGCGTCCGCCCAGCGAAACGGCGGTTACGGTATCGTACCCTACTGCTTTGGCACAGGCGACCATGAATGGTCCGATCCAGCCCCAGAATGCGTACAGCTCCCACTGGTGTCCCATGTATCCGGCGGTGATCAGGATCGGTCCGGTCAGATCCTGCTTCCCCGGGCAGGCTGTGTCCGGAGTGCCTTTGCGCCCGCCGACCGGTTCGGCCGCGGCAGCCTCAGGCGCCAAAGATTCCGCATCCCGGACAAAAGCGAAGATCAAAATCGCAGCCAGAAATGCCGGAACGGAAGTCCAGAAGATGCCGTGGCGCCAGGTGGTCGCCGCCGCGATGGGAGCGGCGATAAAATAGCCGCCCGAATAAGCCAGCACCAGAGCGCCGGTGTAGGCGCCGATGGCGCCGGTGCGCTTCTCCGGCGGATACCAGCCCGACAGCAAAGCGATCCCGGGCACGTAGATGGCGCCGGCGGACAATCCGGTGAGAAGGCGTAAGACGAGCACACTGGAAAAATCTCTTGCCAGAAAGGAAAACATCGTTGAAGAAATCGCAGTCAGGAGCGTGGCCCAGGCCACCACCCGTTGGTTTCCGATGCGGTCCGAAAGCCATCCCGTAAAAAGCACCACGATCACATATCCCAACTGAAAAGAGGAAAGGATCATGCCGGTTTGCGTGACCGAAAGATCCAAATCTTCTGCGATGTAATTGGAGACGGCGGAAAAATTATACCAGGGCAGATACCCCAGAAACATAGCGGCCAGCATGCTGGCCATGACCACGCCTTTTTTTGTTTGCGGCTGCTGCACGTTTTGACACCCCGTGGCTCGATTGCGATGCTGTTTCAGATAACACGGAGTAAGTATATCATATTTTCTGCTCTTTTGTATCAATCCGGCAGGCCGATTTGTTCCACCGCGACTTCTCCGGTACAGTCCGGATTGAAAAGCAGGCCCTGTTTCATCTTGTGAAACGTGACTGTTTTCCACGCCTGTATCGCTGCGCCCATCACCCGGCCGGTGTCGCCGTTCAGGCCGGAAGGGATATCCACAGACAGCACAGGAACGATGGTATGCCGACTGTTTGAATTGCATAAGCATCCTTTTCCCGCATTTCTTTGCAGGTGATCGCTTCGATTTCCTGATTCTCCCGCGTCCGTTTCATTCGACCTCCCGTTAAAAGATGCTCCCTGTTACAGTTTGATGTGATAGTCTGCTTTTCCGCCGTTCTTCACCCTGTACAAGGCTTCATCCGCCTTTGCCGTGAGCGTTTCCACCGTCGCTCCGTCCCGGGGGAAAAAAGCGGTCCCGATGCTGCACCCCACATCCAGATCCAGCAATTTCCCCTGGAATCCGTCTCCGAGCCTGTATCTTGCGGAGATTTTTCCGAAGATCCGTTTGACAACCATTTCCGCATTTTTCTTGTTTCCGATATCGTGGAAATAGATCAGAAATTCGTCGCCTCCCGTCCGAATGATCAGATCCTCCACCCGGAGTTCCCTCTTGACCCGGGACGCCAGATGTTTCAGGACACTGTCCCCGACTCTGTGTCCGTATGTGTCGTTGATTTTTTTAAAGTCGTCCACGTCGACGACCGCCACGCAACTGATCCTGTCTTTTTCGCCGGCCATGCGCAGACGATCGGGCAGGATGGACTCCAAGGCATAGCGATTGTATGCGCCCGTCAGAGAATCGCGGTACACTTTCTCCCTGAGCTCGTCTTCGCTCTTCTTGTTCTCCGTGATATCCTCAACGATGATGTTGGCTCCGGAAACACTTCCGGTTTCTCTGATCGGGGTTAAATATACACGCAGCCATCCTTCTTTTCCCCAAAGGCTTTGATACGGCATTTCATGCATGATCATGCGCCCTTCGGCCAGGCACGTGCGGAGCTGCCCGGAAAAGCCTGTTGTCTGCAAGGGCGGATAAGTCAGCAGATTGATCTGCCGGGTCGCTTCGTAGGAAGGCGAATCCAGGATCTCCAGCAAACGCTTGTTCGCATAAGTGATGGCTCCGTCGGGGTCGCAGGCTACGAATCCGATGGGCGCATGTTCGGCCAATATGTAGAATCGCTTCTGGCTGGCGATGAGCGACTGCTCCAGGCGGGTTTTTTCGATGAACAAGCCCAGTTGCGCAAGGTAGAGTCTCACAAGATCCCGATTGAGCAGATGACAACCCTTTTTAAAAAAAAGCGTGAAATCGCCGATCCTCTTGCCCCCTTTTTCGACTTTCGCCACAACGACTTGTCCGACATTCAGCAATTTAGTCAATTGACGAACCAGCACCTCCGGGATCACGTCCCCCGTCAGATCCCACAGGGTTTCGAAACAGGTGATATCCTGATCTTTTGTTTTCGCTTCTCTCACCGGATCGTAGCGCCATTTCTTCCCGGAGAAATCGAACCCAAGCAGCCGTGTCGCCTCCTCAAACGCTTTAGACTGCCCGTATAACGCCACCGTCGTAAACTGTCTGCCGTCGGGTTCGAACAGGTTCAAGACTGCATACTGCGCGCCGGAAACCTCGTGAGCGAAGCGGACCAGGATATCGTAGTCGATGCGTTCCCCCATATTATCAATGAAGTATTGCGCGATCTCCTGCATCTTCTTCTCGAAAGTCCTGTTGAGAAACAGCGTGACGAACCGGCCCTTTCCCTGCACATAGGCCCGAACCAGGTAGTTCCGATTGAATTCTTCGGCATATTCTTCGAATTCCGCCGGGATTCCGTGGATCATCATCTCTTCGTATCTGCGGACCCATTCCCTTGCGTGCGCCTTATCCCGGGCAATGTCCCGCACAAATCTGCGATGGAGGATCTGCTCTTTTTTCAGTCCGGTCATTTCCTCAAACGAAGGATTTGCGTCCAGAAAGACATAATCGATCATGCGGCCGTTTTCATCAAAAACAGCTTCGTGATAGGCAAAAGCGCAGGCGCTGTTTCGAACAGCTTCTTCATAGATTCCGCTCGTCATGATGATCCCTCTGTTCCTCCTGTAAGGCTGCATTTTTCCGTTATTTGATATGTACCATATCCGACGCGAATAAGCAATCGACTATCTACCGGAGATATTCCTTCATACTTCTCCGATACGTCGTAATATCTTCCTATGTATTTTACAACTGCCTAAATTATTAATACATATGTGCTTGACACGGTTTATAATTTATGGTACAGTTTGATCTGTTTGTTAATTAATTATCAATATTGAAACGACAGGAGGAGGGTTATTTTGTTTTCATTGAAAAATCGAGTCGCCGTGGTCACGGGAGCTTCTTCCGGACTGGGACTCCAGATGGCACGCGGATTTGCGGAACAAGGAGCCGATCTGGTCATCATGGCCAGGCGCATGGATCGATTGGAAGCGATCGCCGCCGATTTCCGGGCAAAGGGGACCCGATGTCTGCCGATCCGGTGCGACGTTACCAGCACGGAAGACGTAAACAAAGCAGCGGAAGCCGTCATCAAAGAATACGGGAAGGTGGACATTCTCGTGAACAACGCAGGGGCCGCAAAAAATGCGGGCGTGCTGGACATGACCGACGAAGACTGGAACTTCACCATGGATGCGGACCTGACAAGCGTATTCAAGGTGACGCGAGCCTTTGCGAATCACATGGTCGAAAAAAAATACGGCCGCATCATCAACATCGCATCGATCTACGGACAGGTGGGAAATACAGCCATGGATACCGTCGCCTATCACTCCTCCAAGGGCGGTGTGATCAACTTTACCAGAGCCGTTGCGGCGGAACTGGCCAAATACAACATCACCTGCAACACCATCAGCCCGGGCTATTTCGAAACGGAGCTGACCATCGATACGCTTACAACGGACGCCTTTACCCAGTTCATGAAAGTTTCCGTTCCCATGGGACGCTACGGTCACGACGGTGAGCTGAACCCCGCCGCCATATTCCTTGCCAGCGACGAAGCCTCCTACATCACGGGACAGAACATCAAGGTCGACGGCGGATACACGTCGGTATAGAAAAAGATCCAAAGGAACGAAAGCGCTTCACTCCAGAACAGAAGCGCCCACAACGAAGCCGGACGATCAAGCCCTCCGCTCCGCCGCGAGACGGTGATCGTCCGGATGCCTTGACCGTCGGCTCAGACGTATCGAAAGATGGCGGCAATCCCTGTGTTGCCGGGCATCCTATCCTTCGGCAGGACGTATACATTTCCTCCGCTCGATAAAACCGATTCGGCCAGGTCGTCCAGGATATCGTCGTGCTCGGGATGCTCGAGATCGCCTCGTTCGATTTCTCCGGTGCCGGTGTCGATTTTCCCCGGTATCATTTGATCTTCCTCGATCAGCATGGTTTCAATTCGGCTTTCATAGGCGGCTTTGGCCACCTGTGCCACATTGGAGGATCCCAACGAGTCAGCCTCCGCTTTTGCGTAGGATGCGGCCATTTTTTCCATCTTTTCGCTATGGATGGCTTCTATGATCATTCGCGCATTTCGCTGTATTTCCTCTAACCCCAGGGACTCGATGGATTTGCTGATGCCGGCGTCCAGCAAATACGGATTGTTGCTGATCTTCTTGAATTCTGAGCGATGTTCCTTCAGGGAAATCAATATAAGCGGCAGTTTTGATGGTTTTGAATAGTGTTCGAACACAAAGGAATCCACATATCTGAAATACTTTTCGGTATCCTTGTCGATCTCTTGCTTGACATCGCCGTGGCCGTGATACATCGCAGGTCCCCCGGCCCCGCCATAGGATGCATGGGACAAATAGGGGTTCGACAATTGATCGCCCAATACCTCTTTCAGGGTTCTTGGTGTATTGGGGTCTATTGCGATTTCTTCAAAGCCGAATCGATTCCCCCGGTACAAAGAGAAATTTTCACGACTCAGCCCCAATAATTGATAGTTTTCCGTGGACTGAAACGCCTTGATCAGCGGTTTGATATGAAAGCTGTTGCTTACGACCGCCAGTTTTCTGACAGGATCGTGAAGATTGTAGACGATGCATTGGTCGAGACAAGCAAAGACGGCGATCCCTTCCGAAGTATGATTCCAGAACTCTTTGTCTTCCTTCAGCGCATAAAGTGGCTTCATGATCACATCGATCAAGTCGAAGTCCGGCAGTTGCGCCAAAGAATTCTCAATAGCGCGAAGCAGATTTTTGAACAGGATCGGGTCTTGTTTGTTTTCCGGAAAAAACCTGTGCGTGGGTTGATAGAGTGAGATGAGCGGACCTTCTTTTGTAAAGTTCATGTCCTTTGGAAAATGATGT
>JAAYDG010000126.1 GCA_012729355.1 Clostridiales bacterium | reverse complement strand
CTGGCAATCGCCTGCAACACCATTTCTTCCACGGCCATCCCGATGCTGCAGGACCGATATCAAGATATTCCTGTTGTCGGCATCATTCGTCCGGCGGCTTCCGAAATCGCTTCCCGCTATGGGAAGAAGCATTCCGTCGGCATCATCGGAACCAAAGTGACCGTCCAAAGCCGGGCGTACGAGGATGCGATCGCTCGATACAATCCGTCCCTGCACATCTGCACGAAAGCCTGCCCGGCATTCGTCCCTCTGATCGAAGAGGGGATCATCGAAAGCGAGATCATGGACCTGACGGTACACCATTATCTGGATGACTTCATTCGCTGTCACGGGATCGACACGCTGGTCCTCGGCTGCACCCATTATCCGTTGATCCGGGAAAATCTGACAAACGCCTACCCCGGACTGGAGATTTTCGATCCTGCGCAGACGCTGGCCTGCGCTGTCCGGGACATACTGGAACAGAAGGATATGCTGTCGGCATCCCGGGAAGCGCCCAGCGCCTTTTACGCCAGTGATCTTTCGGAGAATTTCACGAACCTCCTTCGCCGCATCGTCAGGGACCGGGCTTTTACGGTTTCCCTGTACAAATTTTAGGAGTTGAAATGACATTGAATGAGCTGATAAGCGATCTGGACATGGACGGATTGTCTCCGGTGGAATACTTTGAACAGATCGCCGCGCTGCTGGAGCATGACGAGCCGATTCCCTACGACCTGTTTTTCAGCATCTTGTCCCAAACACCAACCGATGAATTGGGAGAATGGTTGGCGCTCTATTTTGATGAGCTGTTCGACAACATTCCCGATGCGGGCCAGGAACTCTTCGCACTTCTGGAAAGCATCCGGCAACAACTGGCACTTTTGTGGCGTTCTCCGCACTCTGCCGAAGCCCGTCTGAGACTCATCGAAGAGCTGCACCGTTTTAAACACTGGTATACGAAGCCGGATGCCGTCGGCGCAGACGGAACGTCCTGTTCCGTGCTTGAAGCCCTGACGCTCTACAGAGCCCGGTCGCTGGGAGAACCGGAACATACCTTCCGTTTCGATGCGTGCCTGGAATACCCGCTGGATACGCTGTCTCTCCCCTTGGGCGCCTTTGAGCCGATCGACATAGAGGCTGCAGCCGAAGCGGATCCGGAGGAATAGCAAAACCGGCCCCGCAGGACCGGCGTTGCCGTGGTTATAAGTATTTTTGTACGAGTTCCACGTCGGAATCCACCGTTACGTACTCCGTTCCTCTTTTTTGGTAATTTTCCCGTCCCTTGCCGGTCATTACAAGGACGGTTTCCGGGGATGCATTGTCGATGGCTGTTCGGATGGCTTCCTCCCGGTCCGGGATCACCCGGCCGGGACAACCGTACCGATCCAAATTCTTTTGTACGAGATTCGATATCTCCATCAAATCTTCTTCTCCGGCATCTTCTTCGGTAATCCATGCAAAATCCGCGTACTGGGCGACGACCTGAGGCAGTTCCCAACGCCTCTGCAAACCCTTGCCGCCCGGGCAGCCGAACAGTGCTTCGATCCGCCAGCCGGGGTATTCTTTTTTTGTGGAGGAAAACAAGCTGTCAAAACTCATGCGGTTGTGGGCATAATCCACGATCACAACCAGTTTTCGTTCTGCATTTTCAAAAACTTCCATACGGCCGGCCACCTTGGCGCCATACAAGCCTCTTTTGATCTGTTCCAGCGGCGATCCGAGCGCCAAGGCGACAACTGTCGCCACCAGGGCGTTATCCACGTTGAACAGTCCCGGCAGCGTCAACCTGAATTCTCCCAGATCTTCAAAGGCCTTGATCGAAGATCCGGCGCCGCATCGCCTGTGGATACGGAACACGGTTTCCCGGTCTTCTTTGTGCACATCGGACGCCAGAAAATCCACAGGCAGTCCGTTCCACTCCGCTTTGCCGGAAGGCGAGTACAGGATGCGTTTTTCGCACAGCCGAGACGCTGCCACTGCGGCGATGATCCTGTCCAGACCATCAGACTCCACGTTCAGACAGACGGTTTTGCATTGTTCGAAAAACTTCAGTTTTGAGGAAAAATAATCTTCAACGTCCGTGTGTTCACGTCCGCCGATGTGGTCGGAGCCAAAATTAAGAAAACATCCGATATCGAATTCCACACCGAGCGTCCGGTCGTATTTCAGCGCCTGGGAAGAAACTTCCATAGCCATGCAACAGAGCCCGCTTTCGCGGACGTGGTCAAAATGCTCGGCCAGCACCAGGGCTTCGGGGGTGGTCAAATGGGATTCAAAACGCACTTTTCCGTCATACGTTTCGATGGAGGACAGATAACCGAAACGCTGATCCGCCGCATCTTCTTCCGGCCCGTCGAAAATGCTGCGCAAAAAATAGACTGTCGTCGATTTTCCCTTGGTCCCGGTCAACCCGATCAGGAGAAAATCCCGCCAGGGTTCTCCGTACAGCTGATTGGCCAGATGCGCCATCGCTTTTCGTATATCGGTCACTACGATTCCGGATCCTTGATCGTGCTCCTGTTCTGCGATCCATGCAATGGCGCCTCTGTCCAGTGCATCGGTGAGATAGCCTTCACGAAATCCTGCGCCTTTGCACACGAACAACGATCCGGGGATCACGTCTCTGGAGTCGTAGGTGATGTGGCACACCGGTGCCGACAGCAAGGCTTCGTCGGACAGCGAACGACGGATCAGTGCTCTGGAACGCAATACTTTTTCATATTCGGACAGTGTGCAAATCCTTTTCATTGTTTCTCCAAATACTTTTTAAATTTGATGAAATGTCCCAGCTGGTTTTTTGCAAGCGCAACCCGTTTTCGCAAGCCGTTGTCCGCCGGATAATACAAAGGATTCACCCACCGATCCACCCGGATCAGCTGTTTCATCCGCGTCCGGTACTTCTCCTCTTTCACATACTCAAACGCCACTTTGCGCGGTACGACCAGCCAAAGAGAATCCGCGTCGACGCATCGATAGGGCAGCACGGCGTGGTCCAAATGATCCTCCACCAGATAGCGGGCCACATTGGCACCGGAGGCGGTTACGTAGTAATTGCTCCGGCCTTGCCTTGTATTGATTTCGAATGCTTTGTAGCGATCGTCCCGACAGTCGTACTTGATGTCAAAATTGAAGAACCCCTCGTACTTCATATCATCCAGCAAAATACGATATCGCTCCACCAGTTCGCGATCGCTTTCCGTAAGGATCACGGCGTGGTTTCCGATCCCGTGGGGCGTGTGCTCCTCCAGCAGTACGTGCCCGAGGCACATCATGACCACGCGCCCGCTTCTGTCCGAATACCCTGTCAGCACTCTCATGTGGGAATCGTCGCCGGGAATGAAATTCTGGATGATCACGGAATCATCGTAGCCGGAACCGTAGATTTCCGCAAGGATGCTGCAGACCTGCTCCGTTGTATCGACTTTATATACTTTTTTCTGGGTATGGAAAGGATGCGCCCAGTATTCGATCCCGGAGGAAGGCTTGACGATAAAAGGCCCGTCAAAGGGCAACGTGAAATGAAAGCCCTGCTCCTGCCGATGGACATAGGTGTCCGGATAATCCACACCGGACCGTTTGCAGAAATCGTAAAATCGCTCTTTGTGGATCAACGTCCGCATCAGATCCACATCGATGTAGGGTGCCACCACGTTCGCAGGGTAGGATCCCTTATACAAGCTCGCCAGCTCCACATAGCTGTCCCCGCATCCGATGAGCAGGATCGTCTCTTGGGGATGGGCGGAGGCAAAAGCCCGAACAAGCTCCAGAAACCGTACCGGGTCCTCGGCCTTCGGATCTGCGGTGTAGTCGATGATCTTGCTGTTCACACAGGGCCCGGTGAAGTATTTTCCGTAGGCTTTCGAACAGACGCCGTAGGCTTCGTGGAAGGCCCTTGCCATACTGTAGACGTTGATATCCCCGGCAAACAGCAGCGGTATGAAAGATTTTCCGTTGGCGGATATGCCGCACTTCTTATACATCGTGATCCTCTCCGACTGTTTCCTCCGGGATCTCTTCCGTCGCATTCGGGTCCGGCGAAGAGAATTCCTTCGCCAGGGTATGCAGTTCATCGGTCCTGCGTACCTGCAGATTCCCGTTTACCAAATCGTAGAAACACGCATGGGACGCAGTCATGTAAATGCCGAGAAATACGGTTCCGATGCTCAGCAGGTACAAAAGAGGATGGATCGGCTGCGCAGCTGCCTCCATGGAAGCGGACAGGATCTCCGTCCAGCTTGCCGAAGGAGGCAGGGACACGCCTGCGGTATCCGGTCCCCAGAGCATGTGCCCGGCTGCCGGAGGCAAAGACGCCAGCAGCGCCCAACCGAGAAAGCTCAATTCCAAAACGAAAAATCTGGATCGATTTCCCTGCATCAGCAGTCCGCTCTCCCAGAGGCATTGTCTTGGCGATTTCTCCGGCGCATCGGCCATGATGAAAAAAGCCTGACTGTACCGAAGTGCGGCCAGAATGCCGGGGATCACAAAAAGCAAAGACAGCAAAAAGATCCGAACTGCCATGAGAATGACAAGCACGAAAGACTTCCACATATAATTGAATCCCCGCAGCAGATCTTCCATGCCGCCGGGTCTCTGCCGAAATACCTTGAGGAAGTAGATGCTGATACCCAAAGCCATAGGCCCGCTGACGATCAGGGTGTACACATTGACGGCAGACAGGGTGAAAGATGTTCCCGAAATATAGGGAATGACGATGGATGGCAGCGTCGTGATCGCATACATCATCAGCGATACCCAAAGAGCCTCCTGCCAGCGCCCGCTCAGCGTCTGACGCGCCATTGCGCGGACAGTCTTTGCGGATTCCTTCACGATTATGTTGTTTTGCGGATTCATAGTATCCTCCCGAAATGATCGAATCGCATCATCGTCTCCAAAAACGACCTGCATTCGCTGCTTCTGCCACGTGTGACGCCAATACCGCTGTGGTGACGGCGCCCACTCCCCCGGGAACGGGGGTGACGGCCGAAACCAAAGGTTCGGCCGAGGAAAAATCCACATCCCCGCTGATTTTTCCTTCGGCGCCCACATGGATTCCCACATCCAGCACCACCTGTCCCGGCCTCAGACAGGTTTGATCCACGATCTCCCGACGCCCTGCCGCCACGACCAGGATGTCCGCCCGTCTGCAGATCTCCGGCAGATTTTTTGTCCTGGTATGACATATTGTGACGGTCGCATGACGCTGGAGCAGCATCATGGCTACGGGCTTTCCGATCACAAGACTTCGCCCCACCACCGTGACATTTTTCCCCTCTATGCCGATGTCGTAGTGATCCAGCACGCGGATGCAGGCTTCGGCAGTGCAAGGGGCAAACCCCGTTGCATTGCCCGAAAAGACACCGGCCAGCGAGCCGTCCGTAATGCCGTCCGCGTCCTTTTCCGTCTGCAACGTCCGCCGGATCTCTTCTTCATCCGCTTGGGACGGCAGCGGCCTCAGGATCAGACAGCTGTGTATGGAATCGTCCCGGTTGATGCGGTCGACAGCAACCTTCAATTCCTCTCCGGAAACGGTTTCCGGAAAATGGAACAACCGCACGTCGATCCCCAGGGACTCACAGCGCCGCACTGCGCCTTTCTCATAGGACAGGTCCCCCGGATCTTCCCCCGCGCGCAGGATGGCCAGACAGGGTCGGATCCCGCGGGAGGCCATGATCATTGTTTGTTCCGCAGTCCGCTTTCCGAGTGCGTCCGCCACCGGTTTTCCTTTCAGCAGAAGTGCCATTTATTCGATCTCCGCCAAGCGTGTCGACGCTTGTTTCTTTTTCCGTTTGCTGTCCCGTTCGTCATGGCCGTGACCGTCAAGATATGCGATGAGCAGCCTCAGCGTATTTTCAACACCTTCCACGTGACTCCGCTCATATCCGTGGGATGCGTAGACGCCCGGTCCGATACAGCCGTGTCGCACGTCGAAGCCGGCGCCCAGCGTCGCCCGCACATCCGACAGGTAGTCCGGATATACGTCCACAGCATACACAACCCCTGTTCGGATCGCCGCTTCTTCCAACCCGCAGACCACATCGTAATGATAGGGGCCTCCGTTGTCTTTTGCACAAATGGACACCATGCGCTCCGTACACGTAAGGCCTTCGCCCACACAGCCCATATCCACGGAGATCGCTTCGGTCACCTCCGGCGGCACGCTGCCCGCCGCACCGTGCCCCACTTCCTCGAAAACAGTGAAATAGAGATACACCTGTCTGAGCGGCGGTTCCTTCCGATCTTTCAGATACTTTGCATAGGACATCAAAATACCGGCGGAAAGCTTGTCGTCCAGAAAACGGCTCTTGATATATCCGCTTTCCGTCACTCTGCTGCGGGGATCGAAACACACAAAATCTCCGGGAGAGATTCCCAGTGCTTCCACGTCTTCCCGGTCGCTCACATCCTCGTCCAAAACGACTTCCATCTGGTCGAATGTTCGAGCCGTTTCATTGAATTTCTTATTGACGTGGGTCGATGCGTTGATCAACTGAAACGTCCCTTCCCGGATGCCGGAGAACTTTGTGATCACCGTACAGTTTTCCGTTTCCGTGTTATTGGCATTGAGAGAGCCCACCGGCACGATACGAAGGCGCCCGTCGGATTTGATCTCCGCAACCATGCCGCCCAGGGTGTCAACGTGGGACTGCAGCACGACGGCGTTGCCTTGCTCCTGCCCGCCCAAATCCACAATCACTCCGCCCTTGGTCGTCCGTTCGGGA
The DNA here is from genome assembly GCA_012729355.1 of Clostridiales bacterium. Taxonomy (GTDB): domain Bacteria; phylum Bacillota; class Clostridia; order Peptostreptococcales; family Anaerovoracaceae; genus UBA10908. The sequence continues at coordinate 13,133 of JAAYDG010000126.1, read as the reverse complement.
AGGTACCCCATTTTTTCAAAGGAAACGATCAGCCGCTCGACAACGGCTTGTGTATATCCGCTGGGACTTGGAACAGCCAACAGATCCAAAGCCTTTTCCACAGCATGATCCGTGTATTTCGTCATCTTTTTCATCGATTCTTTCCTCCTACGCAAGAAGCATCCACCAGCCGGGCAGACCGTATATTCCGGCCATGATCCAGTTGACGATATAAAGAAGCGGTCCCGACAGAAGCTTTCCGGGCAATCCCAGAAGGATCGCCACCATCAGGATCAGAAAACTGTTTTGGTAGACGAAGCCGTGCAACCGTGTCCCCTGAAGATTCAGGATATCCGAAAGGACGCCGAATCCGTCCAGCGGCGGGATCGGCAGCAGATTGAACAGCATCAGGGTAATATTGATGATCACCACCTGGATCAGGACTACGCCCACCGATTGGCCGAATCCGCCGGCAAAAAAATCCGGGGCCAGTTTGGTGGAGAGAAAGATGATCCCGCCGAACAAGACGGCCAACAGCAAATTGGCCGTCACTCCGGACAAACCCACGAGAATACTGTCTCTGCGTCTGTTGCCGAAGTTTGCCGGATTCACCTGGACCGGCCTTCCCCAGCCGAATCGAACCAGGATCAAGGCGATCAATCCGACCGGATCGATATGCGCCCTGGGATCGATGGTCACGCGACCCATATTCCCCGGAGTGGGATCTCCGGCCATCTGAGCCACCTTCGCATGAGCAAACTCGTGAAACGACAGGGCAATGACGACGGCCGGAAGAAGCAGAACGGTGTCCACGATCCAACCGGTGATCTGCTGCCCGCCGCCACGGATGATCTCACGGAACGGCCCTGTGGCAAAGAGCAGAACAAAGAGTATGAGAATCGGACTTCTGAAGTATTTTTGCACTGTATATCCTTTCTTTGCGCGTCCGGTTTTTTCTTGTGTAACCAGTATTGTATCACCTTTTTCACCGTCTTGCCACAACTTGCAAAGCTTGGGAGCCGATGATATAATTGAACCGCATCAATGAAATGCGTCAATATGAAAGGAGCAACATTATGTCAGATAAAATCACCTACCTCACCGACGAGAACTTCGAGAGCGTTCTTTCCGGTGCAAAAGCTGCTGTCGTCGATTTCTATGCAGACTGGTGCGGACCCTGCATGTCCATGGTCTCCCTGTACGACCAATTGGCCGAAGAATATGACGGGAAAGTCGTGTTTTGCAAAGTCAATACCGACGAACAAAAGCGCCTGGCCATCAAAAACAAAGTCATGAGCATTCCGTGCTTCATGTTTTATAAGGACGGCTCAATGGCAGAACGACACGACGGGACCATGTCCGAAGTGGATTTCAAGAAAAAGCTGGACGCCATTCTGTAAGAGATCTGTAGTTGGAGTATCGCCGTGCCCGATGCTTTGAGCCCGTATCTGCAGGCGACCCCTGCGATTCTGGCGATTGTTTATATTGTAAACTTTTTCATCGCCTTTACCATCATCTTTCTGGAGCGGAAAAATCCTTCCGCAACGCTGGCTTGGCTGATGATTCTTTTTGTCGTGCCCGGCTTTGGGATCCTGCTCTACGTAATGCTCTCTCAGAATATTTCCAGACATAAGATTTTCACGCTGTCCCATTTTGAGGAAAAGCGGATCAACGATGCGCTGCTCTATCAAATGGAAGACATGAAAAACAATCAGTTCGTGTACTCCAACAGAGGCGAAGCGCGATGGAAGGATATGATCCGGCTGAATCAGCTGTACGGGAATGCCTTTCTGACCCAGGACAACCGCGTCCAAGTCCTTACCCAGGGCACGGAAAAATTCTCCCACTTGCTGAACGACATCGCAGCAGCGGAGAAGAACATCCACATCGAATATTTTATACTGAAACCGGATACCGTCGGGCTGGCATTTATCGAGGCGCTGGCAAAAAAAGCGGAGGAAGGCGTCCGCGTCCGGCTCTTGCTGGACGCCATGGGCTCTTCCCGGATCCGGCGGAAACATCTGCAAAGGCTGGAACAGGCAGGCGGACAAGTCGCTTTTTTCTTTCCGCCGAAACTGTTTCGATTCTTCAATTTCAAGCTCAACTACCGGAACCACCGGAAACTTGCCGTCATCGACAGCAAAGTCGCCTATTTGGGCGGCTTTAATGTTGCAAACGAATACGTGGGCATCAGCGCCCGTTTCAGTTCCTGGCGGGATACGCACATCCGGGTGGAAGGCGGTTGCGTACAGGATATCGACGCGCGGTTTGTGTTGGACTGGCGTTTTGCCTCCGGAGAAGACCTCTCGATTCCTGTGGATTATTACGCATTTACACCGATCGACCATTCCACCGGCATTCAGATCGTATCCTGCGGACCCGACAGTCCCAGCACGGAAATCAAGTTGGCTTATCTGAAAATGATCGCCAGAGCAGAGCGAAACGTCTATATGCAGACCCCGTATTTCATTCCGGACGAAAGCATATACGAAGCGCTGAAAATGGCTGCCTTATCTGGCGTCGATGTGCGCATCATGATCCCCAATCAGCCGGATCACCCCTTCGTCTACTGGGTCACTTACTATAATGTAGGCTCTCTGCTGGAATCCGGAGTAAAAGTATACATTTACGATCGGGGTTTTCTTCATGCGAAAATGATTACCGTAGACAGCGAAGTCAGTTCCGTGGGATCCGCGAATTTTGATATCCGCAGCTTTAAACTGAACTTTGAATGCAATGCCATCATGTACGATCGTTCCGTAGCCAAAAAGCTGGAAGAGGAATTCGAGCACGACATGCTGAATTCCTTCCGTCTGACTCCCGTGATCTACCGCAATCGCTCAACTTGGATCAAATTCAAGGAATCCGTAGGGCGGCTGATCTCGGATATCCTGTAGGACCGCTTTCCGGGAGACAGCGGCGCGTTATTCCGAATCGTTTCCTTCCACTTCTCCGTAAAGACTGAAGGTCCTGGCTCGTGTGATCCGCACAGGCAGGATTTTTCCCGTCATCTCCGGTGCGCCGGGGAAATCCACCACTTTTGAGGAATCGGTGCGGCCGGTGAACACATCGGATCTCGTCCGGCTGGGACCCTCTACCAGCACCGGGAGCACTTTCCCTTGATAGTCGAGGCTCTTTTCCCCCTGGATCCTGTGGATTTCTTCGATGAGACGATTGAACCGGTCATGCCGGACCTCTTGGGAAATCTGATCGGCGAAGTGCTCTGCCGGCGTTCCTTTTCTCGGAGAATACAAAAATGTAAAGGCCGAGTCGTACCTCACTTTTTTGACCAAATCCAGCGTATCCCGAAAATCCTCTTCCGTTTCTCCGGGGAATCCCACGATGATATCCGTCGTCACGGCAATCGAGGGGCAAATCTTCCGCAATCGGTCGATGATCTCCAGATATTGATCCCGGCTGTAATGCCGGTTCATTTTTTGCAGTACGCGGTCGCTCCCCGACTGCACCGGCAGATGGATATGCCGGCAGAGGTGTTCACAGTCACCGTACGCCCGGATCAGATCCGTGGAAATATCTTTCGGATGAGACGTCATAAACCGGATCCGTTCGATTCCGGACACTTTGTCGATCGCCCGGATCAGTCCGGCAAAATCCATCCCTTCCACTCCGTCATCCATGCAGTAACTGCCTGCTTCGTATCGGCTCTTTCCGTAGGAATTGACGTTTTGCCCCAGGAGTGTGATTTCTTTCGTCCCGCTTTCCGCCAGCCTCCGGACTTCGTTCAGAATCTCCGTCGGCTGCCTGCTGCGCTCTCGCCCCCGGGTATAGGGAACGATGCAGTATGTACAGAAATTATTGCACCCGTACATGATGTTGACATAGGCTTTATACGAAAAGGCTCTCTTTGCTGGAAGCTGCTCTACGATGGCGCCGCCTTCCGCCCATATATCGGTGAGATGCACGTGCTGCTCTCGAACTTCGTGGAGCAGTTGGGGGAATCTGTGGATGTTATGGGTTCCGAAAATCAGATCCACCCAGGGGAATTTTTCTTTGAGTGCCGCGATCACATGCTCCTGCTGCATCATGCAGCCGCAGACACCCACCGTCATGTCCGGCTGTGCCAGCCGCCGATGCTTCAGCTGTCCGAGCACACCAAAAAAACGTTTGTCGGCGTTTTCCCGGACACTGCAGGTGTTCAGCAGAACCACATCCGCTTTCGTTTTATCCTCCGTATAAGCATAGCCCATCGTGTCCAGCATGCCCGCCAGCGTTTCCGAGTCGCGCTCGTTCATCTGGCACCCAAAGGTGATGATGTGATAGGTTTTATTCTTCATCCTAATTGCAGCAACGAATCTTCGTTTTCATGCTTTCTGCTCCTGGACATCAACCGACTCACCGCGTCCTTTGCGGGAAGATCGCCGTGGATCACCTGGTAGATCGCTTCGGTAATGGGCATCTCCACATCGACTTTCTTCGCCAGCCGGTACGCAGCATCGGCGGTATACATCCCTTCCACGACCATCCCCACCTTTTCCACGGCTTCAGCCGGTGACATTCCTTCTCCGATCATGATGCCGCATCGACGATTTCTCGAGTGCATGCTCGTGCAGGTGACGATCAGGTCTCCGATGCCGGACAGTCCCGAAAACGTGCGAGGATCCGCACCGAGACGCACCCCGAGGCGGGTAATCTCTGTTATGCCGCGAGTCATCATGGCAGCTTTGGCATTGTCGCCGTATCCCAGCCCGTCGGAAATTCCGGCACCCAAAGCGATGATGTTTTTTAGGGATCCGCCCAGTTCGACACCTGCCACATCGTCGTTGGTGTAGATCCGCAGATAATCGTTCATGAAGATATCCTGCACCTCTTCCGCCCATTCCCGTTTAGGCGAAGCCACTGCGACGGTGGTCGGCATGCCTCTTCCCACTTCTTCGGCATGGGAAGGTCCGGACAATACCACATACCGAAGGTCGGATTGGATCGAGAAAGCGATTTCCGACATGCGCTGCAAGCTCTTCTGTTCGATCCCTTTGGCCACGTTCACGATGATCGCCTCTTTGGGCAAATCAGATACCGACCGGGTCAAGGCCTGTCTGAAATGCTGGGACGGGACAGCGAAGAGCACCAGATCCGCCTCTTCAAGCATCCGTTTCCGATCTTCCGTCACGTCCACCCCGTCGGGCAGCATCACGCCGGGCAGAAAAGGCCGGTTTTCTCTGAACGTCTTGATATCGTTCAGATGTGTTTCGTTAATATCCCAAAGCCGGACCCGATGCCCGTTGCGTCCCAGTGTCACGGCCAGGGCTGTGCCCCAGCTCCCGGCGCCCATGACTGCTATGTTTTTTTTCATTGCTCATCCTTTCGTGTCAATCCTACAATTTCATTTTCGGCTCTTCCCCCTTGAGAAGGCGTTTGAGGTTCCCCCGATGCTTCACAACGATCATGAAAACCATAAAAATCCCGTAGGGAACGAACGCCGGCTTGATCCAATAGGCCAGGAACGGCACAACCCCGGCCCCCGCCATGGAGCCTGCCGAAACGCGTTTGGTCCATCCGATGACGGAAAGGGCCAGCATTGCGGCGATGAGGCCGATTGCAGGCGATACGGCCAACAGTACGCCAAGACCTGTGGCAACACCCTTCCCTCCCCGAAAACCGTAGAGTACCGGCCAAATGTGCCCCAGGATCACAGCGTCAGCGCAGAGGAAAGACACATAGGGCCCCCCCACTGCCGCACCCAACGATACTGCGACAACCCCTTTCAGCAAATCGATCATCAAGGTGGCGGCAGCAGCTTTTTTTCCGTAAATCCGCAGCATATTCGTCGTCCCGGCATTGCCGCTTCCGGCCTGCCGAATATCCGTCCCCTTGGTCTTGCTGATCAGTATTGCCGGAGAAATGTTTCCGATAAAATAGGCGATCACAATCACAAGTCCCGAAAGCAACTGATTGCCGCCGGCTGCCAGAAACACCGACGTGGGGCCATCTGCACCGCCGATCACAGAAAGTGCACTATCCATTTTCTCTGTCCTTTTTTTCCCGAAACACAAACTTGATCGAAGTTCCCTCAAATCCGTACCCGTCTCGAATCTTGTTTTCCAGATAGCGGGCGTAGGAAAAATGCATCAGCTCCCTGTCGTTCACTTGGAAAGAAAACAGGGGCGGCTTGACACCGATCTGCGCCGCATAGTAAATTTTCAGTCTCCTGCCCTTGTCCGAAGGCGGATTGTTCATGAGCATGGCATCGGCAATAAGACTGTTCAACTGTCCCGTGGAAACGCGCATAGCCCTCATTTCAGATACCGCTGTCGCCGTTTGCAGCACACTTTCCAGCCGCTGGCCCTTTTTGACCGATGTAAAGAGTACCGGCGCATAATGCATGAATTGCAGTTCCTGCTTCACGGTCCGGGCATAGTCGCGCATCGTATTGGTTTCCCTGGGGATCAGATCCCATTTGTTGACCACGACGATGATGCCTTTGCCGGCTTCGTGGGCCAGTCCCGCGATTTTTTTATCCTGCTCTGTCACGCCATCCTGAGCGTCGATGACCAACAGCGCCACATCGCAGCGTTCGATGGCCGACAGCGCCCGAATGACACTGTATTTTTCGATATCGTCACTCACACGGCTTCGCCTTCGGATTCCGGCAGTATCGATCAACACGTAACGCACGCCGTCCTTCACGAAAGGAGTGTCGATGGAATCCCGGGTCGTTCCCGCCTCTTCGCTGACGATCACCCGTTCCTCACCCAGAATTGCGTTGACCATGGAAGACTTTCCGACGTTGGGCTTCCCGATGATCGCAATGTGGACGCTGTCCCCATCGTCCGGCGCATCCGCTTCCGCAGGAAATTTTTCCACGATGGCATCCAGGAGATCGCCCAGTCCCAGCTGGTTGGTGGAAGAAATCGGGAAAGGATGCCCCAGACCGAACTCGTAAAAGTCGTAGAATCCATCGGGCAGGTTGGCGGTGTCGATCTTGTTGGCTACGAGGATCACGTCTTTCCCTTTGCGCCGAAGCAAGGTTGCCACATCGCTGTCCGCTGCCGTTACACCGGCGCGACCGTCCACGAGAAAGAGGATCACATTTGCCGTATCCATAGCGATTTCCGCCTGGATCCTCATCTTTGACAGTATAAAATCCTTGGCATCCGGTTCGATGCCGCCCGTGTCGATGAGTAAAAAGTCCCGCCCGTTCCATTCGGCTTCCGCGGCAATGCGGTCCCGGGTAACACCGGGCGTATCTTCCACAATTGAAATTCTGCGCCCTACTATCTTATTGAAGAACGTGGACTTGCCCACATTGGGTCTGCCCACGATTGCTACGATTGGCTTCATTTTGCACACTCCTGTTACGATAAAAGCATTGTATCATATCGATGTGGCAATTACTATTTGGATTTGCTCCTGTCAATATATTGTGCTATACTGTTTTACACCATTGCAGTCATCGCAACACGAAAGAGTATTTGCATGTAATCAGCGGAGGAACATCCATGAGCGACCAGGGAAAAAACTTGAATGACCATCCCGACCAGCAGGAAGAACGCCAATTGCCGCCTGCCCTGAAGACTTATATCAAACTGAAAAAAGCACTCAAGGGGCCGGATCTGATCGTGGACGAAGACGGGCTCACACCCAAACGCTTCTCGAGAAACTACTTCGAAGACACCTGTCCGTTTTGTGAAACGACAGCAGAACACGAAGGGCACAAATATAAATACAGCAGTGTGACAAAACGAAAGATCATCATCAACTTAGCGATCATGCTCGCCGCCGCCTTCGCCACCGGTATCGGATTGCTCAACAAGTTCATCGGCCTGGCCGTCATCCTGATGATCGGATACAATACCTCTCTCCACACGGAGCGGAAAATGTACTACTCATTGCTCTGCCGCTATTGCGGTGCCCATTTCCCCATGGATAAAGAAGAGCAGGATAAAATTCGGCGGGAAGAACGGGAAAAGAAAGAAGCCGAGCAGCAAAACGCGGCTTCGGAAGAAGACGGAGAGGCGGAGAATCCCACTGTGGATCCCGTGCCGTCGAAAGACAGCGACAACATGTGATCGTATGCATAACTGACAACGAAGGCGGTTCGGGCAAGCCCGGACCTCTTTTACGGAATTTCTGGAGGACATTGAAATGAAAGTTGCTGTCGTAGGCGCCGGGAAGCTGGGAATGACCATCACCGAGGCCCTGCTGGGCGGAGAAAACGAAGTCACGCTGATCGATAAAGACGAAGCGCTGGTCCAAAAGGTCGCTTCCAGACTGGACATACTCACCGTTACCGCCAACGCCAAGAGAATCGACATCATGAAGGAGATCCGGATCTGGGAGTACGATCTGCTGGTGTCGGTGGTGGACGAAGACGAAAAAAACATTGTCATCTGTTCTTTTGCCAAACGTCTCGGATGCCCCCAGGTCATCGCACGGGTCCGTTCGCCGGAGCACGTGGAACAGATCGATTTCATCAAAAAAGTAATGAACATCGATTACATCGTCAACCCGGATATGGCCTGCGCATCGGAAATATACAAGTACCTTGTGGAAAAATACACACTCGCTGACGGCTGTTACACCGCCGACGGCGTTTCTATTTTGGAATTCAAAGCAGACAAGATTCCCGAACTCATCAACAAGGAGATCCGCCACACGGCCAAAATTCTGGGCAACATGCTGGTAGGGGCCATTTCAAGAAGCGGAAAAATCATCGTTCCCAACGGACTGACCGTGCTGGAAGCCGGCGATACCGTCTATGTGATCGGATTGGAGCGGAAAGTAAAGGATCTGGCCAAAGAAGTCCACGAGGAAAAACGGTATACGGATCTGACGCGCGTCATGATCGCCGGCGGCGGAAAAACCGGCTATTACCTGGCAAAAAAGCTGTCGGATTTCGGCGTGGCAGTCAAGATCATCGAACTGGATCGGGCGCGCTGCGAATATTTGACCGACCGGCTGAACAATGTGCTCGTGCTTCACGGGGACGCTACGGATCCGAACCTTCTCCACGAGGAAAATCTCGAAGAAATGGACGCTTTTGTCGCGGTAACCGGATTTGACGAAGAAAACCTCCTGCTTTCCTTGCTGGCCAAGCAGCAGAACATCGAGGATGTCGTTGCCAAAGTCAGCCGAAAGAGTTACGCTGCACTTATCGAAACACTGGGCGTGAACATGACCATCAATCCCATGGATATGTGCGCCACCAATATTCTCCGCTACATTCAGAAATCCGGAATCGTCATCTTCTCCCAACTGATCCAGGGACAAGCGGAATTCACGGAAATCTGGGCGGAAAAGGGAATGCCGATTACAGGGAAAACGCTGGCCGAACTTGAGATCCCCGAAGGGGTGATCATTGCGGCGATCCATCGCAACAACGAAATCATCATTCCCAGCGGAATCACAAAAATACAGGATGAGGATCGCGTCGTCATTCTGTCCCTGCTGTCCAGTGTACCTCTGCTGGAAGCACTGATCAAGCAACCCAAGGCTCATTGACCCGGATCCGGTCAACCGGATAAAGAAAAGAAGCGTCATGGTTTTACACAGAGGACCGATCATAAAAGTACTCAGTGCCGTCACCGTCGTGGTAGGAACAGCGATGCTGCTGCCCATGCTGGTGTCTCTTTATTACGGAGAGCGCAGCGAGGCGATGGCGTTTTTGTTTTGCAGCGGACCGATGATCGCGCTGGGCTATTTTGCGGGAAAGTATACCGTCGTTCCCGCGAACAGCATGCTGCGCACCCGGGACGGCTTTTTTATCGTAGGGACCTCCTGGTTGGCCATGTCTCTCCTGGGCGCCATACCCTTTGTCCTGTCCGGAGCGATTCCTCACCTGATCGACGCTTACTTTGAAACCGCTTCCGGATTCACCACTACCGGAGCCTCCATTTTGACAGACATCGAAGGTTTGCCCCGGGGCATGTTGTTTTGGCGATCCTTTACACACTGGCTGGGCGGCATGGGGATCCTGGTGCTGACCGTTGCGCTGCTTCCCATGCTGGGAATCGGAGGACAAAAGATCATGCGCGCCGAAACCACAGGCCCCACCATGGATAAAATATCTTTCACCGTAAACGATACCGCAAAGATCCTGTATAAAATCTATGCGGGGATGACGCTGCTCCAGATCCTCCTTCTGATGTTCGGCGGCCTGGATCTCTACGACGCCAGCGTCCACACGTTCGGTACAGTGGGCACCGGAGGGTTTTCGCCCTACGCAGCCAGTATCGGCGCATACAACAGCTTCTATGTGGACATGGTCATCAGCTTCTTCATGATTGCCGCCGGTGTCAATTTCACGCTGTATCACTCCCTGCTCACAGGAAAGATCCGCCAGTTCTTCCGTGATTACGAACTTAAATGTTATCTCATGATCATTGGAGCGTCCACGCTGTTCATCACGGGGATGCTTCTGTGGAAAGGCTTCTATTCCGATCCTGTGGAGGGTTTTCGCTACGCTTTGTTTCAGGTGGCGTCGATCATGACCACAACCGGCTTCGCCACGGCAGATTTCGACCTGTGGCCCGCATCCTGTAAAATGATCCTTCTGCTGCTGATGGTCGTCGGCGCCTGCGCATCCTCCACCGGCGGCGGGATCAAGGTGATCCGCACAGCTTTGATCTTCAAACTGATCAAGAGGGGTGCCTATCGACGACTGCACCCCAATGCAGTCGTCCCCATGCGGGCAGGGGAGCGCAATATGGGACCCGAAGTGATGTCCGGCGTTGCCGGATTCACGCTGCTCTACATATTCACTTCTGTCTTGAGTATCCTGCTGATCAGTCTGGAGAATGTAGACTTGATCACTGCGGTGTCTTCGGTGATCGCCTGCATCAGCAACATCGGCCCGGGATTCGAAATGGTGGGGCCCACACTCAACTACGCATTCTACAGCGGCGCATCCAAGCTGCTGCTGTCCCTGCTGATGATCGCAGGACGATTGGAGCTGTTTACCATCATTTTGCTGTTCACTCCGGTTTTTTGGAACAGGAACAAATAGGAGGTTCCGTTGGCGCTCAACAAGTCAGCCATCATCAAAATATCCGGCTTTCTGGCCGTCGTCATCGGTCTGGCGATGCTGCTGTCCTTTTTTATGGCGTTCCGTTTTGGGGAAGAGGAAGCGGCCCACGGATTCGGTGTATCTTCTGCGGCAGCCATTTGCATCGGTATGAGCTTTTTATGGTTTACCCGCGGCAAGAAAGCAGATTTCAGGATCAGAGACGGTTTGCTCGTCGTATTTTTCGGCTGGCTCATCGCCTCTCTCACCGGAACGTTTCCCTACATGATCTCCGGAGTCCTGCCCTCTTTCCCGGACGCCTTTTTTGAATCGGTATCCGGATTTACCACCACCGGCGCCACGGTGTTCCACGACATCGAAGCGCTCCCGCAGAGTATTCTCTTTTGGCGATCCTTCTGTCAGTGGATGGGCGGCATGGGCATCTTGGTCTTTGTGATCTCGGTGCTTCCGGCGTTGGGGATCAACGGGCACAACATTCTGCGGGCCGAAACGCCCGGCCTGAGCCTGCAAAAACTGGATGCCAAACACCAGGATTCCGCAAGAAAATTATATGCTGCGTATATCGTTCTGACTTTGATCCAGATCCTGCTGCTCTACGGGGGAAAACTGTCCCTGTTCGACGCTGCTATTCTGTCCTTCGGGAGTATCGCGTCCAGCGGACTGACGAATTACAACAACGGCCTGCTGCACTTTGACGATCCGTATATCGAAGCCGTGATCGCCTTCTTTATGATTCTGTCCTGCGTGAACTTTTCCCTGTACTACTATGCGATCAAGAGAGATTTTGCCAAAATACGAAAAAACACCGAACTGAAGGCCTTTCTCTTGATTATGGCGGTCTCGGCGATACTGATCAGCCTGAATCTCCGGCTGACAGAGACCTACGAGACGCCCCAGGCTCTTCGCTTCGGTGTTTTTCAAACGATTTCTTTTATGACGACGACCGGAAACGCAAGCGCCGACTTCATGGCCTGGCCGTCTTTTTCAAAAACACTGCTCACCATCCTCACGTTCATCGGCGGATCGTCAGCGTCCACGGGCGGCGCCGTCAAAGTCATCCGGGTCGTGATCTTGACAAAACTGATCTGGCGAAGCTTCTCGATGCGCATCCATCCCAATGCCGTGATCAGCATCAAACTGGAAGGGAAAACACTGGAATCCAGCGTCGTCAACGCGATCGTTGCTTTCTTCTTTACGTATATCGCAGTTTTTATCTTCGGCGCCTTTATGATTTCCCTCGATGTAGACGATCTGCGTACTGCGTTCCTGGCTTCTTCCTCCATGCTGTGCAATACGGGAGCCAGTTTCGGAGAGATGGGAATTTTCGGAAACTACGAACACTTCGCCGCGCCGACAAAAATGTTCATGAGCCTGCTGATGCTGGCCGGTCGTTTGGAGATCTACACTGTGCTGCTTCTGGGAAGCAAAACCTTTTGGAATCCCAACAAATAACTCATCGGAAGCCTCGGGTTGTTCCGCATGCTACCGAACGATGATTTCATATCCCGGCACGATGGCATGGATGATGGGTGCGAAGAAGGCCTCCGCAGACCGGCGGATCTTTTTTTTCGCTTCTTCCCTGGCCGAGCCCTCTTCCAAAGCCTTTTTCATAGCGTTCTGAATGTCCCGATCCACGACCGTCTGCTGCTCCGCCGTCAGGCGGATATCTCCGAAAGCCAGCAGGGCATGCTCCGTTTCCTCATAGGTTGTTTTTTCGTAATCGTTTTCCACGTAGAGCAGTTCGGCCCCGCCCAGGATCAAAACCACTTCCCGAATGTTGTGGTCGATCTGAACGGCATCCTCCGTCAAATCGGAAAGATCGATCCCGAAGGCTCCTTTACCGTAGGCGTGGATCACTTTTGTCTTTTCAAACAGCGGGATGTTCCAAAGCATCTGACTCACTTGCACGTCCACACGAACGTCCTGTTCCAGGACGACCAGATACCGGGTGCTCCGCGCCTGGGACAGCAAGCTGTCCCGAACTTCGACCGTCTTGTATCCCATCACTTTATCCGCCCGCATTTCATCAAAGGACGTGGGCAGATCCTTCAGGCCCAGAGACGCTTTGAACTGGGGGAAAAGGTAGAGCGAGGACACCAGCAAAAGAAAAGCCAGCACGGCGATCGTCAACGGCATCAGGCAACCGGCCTGTCCGATTCCCGGGGATTGTTTT
>JAAYDG010000125.1 GCA_012729355.1 Clostridiales bacterium | reverse complement strand
GCCCCAAAGTCTGGAGATCATCGGTCGAATAGCGTCCGTAACGGTAGATTCGAACGGAGGGAGTGGAATGCGCTTCCTTCTCGTCCCGTATGCCGGACCATTCTTTCGTCAGTTTCTGTTCTTCCTCTCGGAGCAGGTCTTTCTTTAAGTCGTACAGTTCTTTTCGCGCTGCACCGTTTTTACGTTCCTGAACATCGATCCGTCCCATGAGCCCGTCGATCTCCGTCGAGTGGCGGGCGCACAGCACGGCGGTGATCTTTTGACGGAGTGCCGTGTCCCGGTAGGCCGGCAGGCCGGCAGTGAGTGTGATGCGGGTCATCCCCTTATAGTTTTCCGTTTTCAACAGTTTGACCGATCCGATCCCCCCCGTGCGGGGCACGTGGGTTCCGCAGCAGGCGCAGCAGTCGTACACGTTTCCGCTTTCGCCGATCGTTACCACAGTGATGCCTTCATCCAGGGCCAAAGGCTTGCGAAGAGGATGGGCGGCAGCGGCCTCCCGGGTGGTGCAAAAGTCGGTGACGACTTCGGTATTTTCCCACACGGCTCGGTTGGCGGCCAGCTCCAGCCCGTCGATCATCTCTTGGCTGAATGCGGGCTCCGGGGCATCCGCCGGCAGCAGAATATCGATGGTAGCGTAGTCTTTTCCCATGTGAAAGCCTTTGTTGATGCCGCCGTACCGTTCCCAGATCAGTCCGGAGACCAGGTGCTCCGCACTGTGGATCTGCATGTGTGTCAGCCGCCGGTCCCAATCCAGCACACAGTGGACGACCGCTCCGGCAGCCACGCCGTGGGCGTCCGGCTCTGCGACCAGACGGTGATATACCGTTTCCGTCTCCCGGTGCTCGAACACGTCGATGACCGGAATGCCGTCCAGGGTTCCCAGATCGCAGGGCTGTCCGCCGCCCTCCGGATAGAAGATCGTCGCTTCCAGCTCCACTATAATCGTCCCGGGCTGAAATTTCAGGCCCGCGGCGCGGCACCGAACTTCCGTGTCGATGACCTCTTTCACCCGCAAGTGATCCTCCTTGCGGCAGACATCTTCCTGATATTTTCTGACGGTGGCCATATTCTTTCTCCCTTCCTTCCGCCGGGCGGATGCCGGCCCATATACAAATCCACAGTGATATGTGGTAGAATATTTGATAATGATTGTATCATATTTCAGCAAGAGCAACGCCTGAAATATCCTCGATCTTCTGAAACAGCCAACGTTCTCCCGCAAATACCCAGGTGGTAAATAAAGAGCGAATCCAGGCGGGAGAACCTGTGGAAAACTTTATGCAAAACTTTTCCATAATGCGTTAAACGCTTTGCAAATAAAGGCTTGAGGGGTTTTCATTTTTTCCACACCCTGCGTGGGATAAAAATGTATACAATGTGCGGTCCAAGGGGGGAAAACCCGAGTCAACCGCAATAACAAGCACTTTGGGGCGTGTTGAAAAACGTTCGCCGAAAGAGAAACAAAAGTTGACAGAATACAAATGCCCGATGTTGGATATCCAATGGAGCTGTTCCATCGATGCCCGTCGGGAACAGATCGGAAAGAGAAAGGGAAACGATGCGGCAGAATTTATTTGCGGTTGCGGAAAACCGTCCCCTGGGCGCCGGCTTGTTCCGCATGGAACTGGAAGGGGACACGCGGGATATTCGTGCGGACGGCAGTTTTATCGACATTGCGGTGCCCGGCAAATATCTTCGCCGGCCCATTTCGGTGTATCAGGTTCGTCCCGGTCGGGTGACAATCGTCTACAAAACGGTGGGAGACGGTACCGCCCGAATGTCTGAGTGGAAGCCGGGCACGGTAGCGAACGTGCTCACGGGCCTGGGCCGCGGCTACGATGCCGGTCGATCCGGAAACAGACCGCTGATCGCAGGAGGCGGGTACGGAGCCGCTTCCCTCTACGGACTTACGCGGACGCTGGCACTGTCCGGCCGGAATCCTTCGGTCATCCTGGGATTTGACAACCGCGACGAGGCAGTCTTCTTGATGGACTATATCGCATTGATGGAGTTCGGGGCTACGGTCCGCATCGCAACACGGGACGGCAGCGCCGGCGCCAGGGGCCTGGTGACGGATCTCCTCGGGACGCAGGATCCGGAAAAGTACACCTTTCTATATGCCTGCGGGCCACTGCCCATGCTCCGGGCTCTGGGGGAAAAGACCGCTGTTCTCCCGGGACAGTTCAGCCTGGAGGCCAGAATGGGCTGCGGATTCGGTGCCTGTATGGGTTGCAGCATCCCGACGACGCGAGGCGCTGCCCGGGTATGCAAAGAAGGACCTGTCTTCGACAAAGGGGAAATCTTATGGACACAAGAGTAACGCTCAGCGGACTGGAGCTGGACAATCCGGTCCTTGCGGCCAGCGGCACCTTCGGATACGGTCGGGAATACGCTGAATTCTACGATATCAATCTATTGGGGTCATTCTCGTTCAAAGGGACTACACTGGAGCCCCGCTTCGGCAATCCCCAGCCCCGGATCGCCGAATGCGAAGCCGGCATGCTCAATGCGGTGGGCTTGGAGAATCCCGGGATCGACGGTGTGATTCGGGAGGAACTGCCGGCGCTGGCAAACGTATTTCATAAAAAAGTCATTGCAAATATCAGTGGGTTTTCCGTGGAAGAGTACGTGGAATGTTGCCGACGCATCGACCGGGAACCGCAAGTGGGACTGATCGAATTGAACATCAGCTGTCCCAACGTCCACGCCGGCGGCATGAGCTTCGGGACTTCGCCGAAGAGTGCCGCCGCAGTTACGGAAGCGGTGAAAAAAGTCACGACAAAGCCTTTATATGTAAAATTATCTCCCAATGTGACGGATATCGTGGAAATCGCTTCCGCCTGCAGATCTGCCGGCGCCGACGGATTCAGTCTGATCAATACTTTGGTGGGTATGCGCATCGACATCCGCACCGGCAGAGCTGTCCTGGCCAACGGGACCGGCGGACTGTCGGGGCCGGCCGTCTTTCCCGTGGCGCTGCAGATGGTGAACCGGGTGGCCGAAGCACTGGATGTCCCGATCATCGGCATGGGAGGGGTGGCCTGTGCGGAAGACGTGATCGAGATGATGATGGCCGGCGCCACCGCGGTCGCCGTGGGGTCGGAAAATCTGAGAAATCCGTATGCTTGCAGAGATATCATCCATGCACTGCCCGGGGTCATGGAAGGGCTGGGCATCGACTGCCTGGCTTCCGTCATCGGATCGGCGCTTCCGGGAAGCGGAACAAGAAGCGGTTCGCATTGCGAAAGCAAGGGGAATGTGCTATAATTTTTCGAGTTTGCGAAAAAACAAAGGAAAGAACCGCAGGAATCGATATGTTTCAAAAATTAGACTTTTTACTGGAAAAATACGACGAACTGAGTATGACCGTGTCGGATCCCGATGTGATCGCCAACCAGACGGTTTGGCAAAAGCATATCAGGGAGATGAGCGATATGGAACCCATCGTCGTCGGATACCGAGAGTATAAAAAGGTGCTTCAGGACCTGGCTTCCACACGAGAGATGCTGGAGGAGAACGGACTGGACGAAGAGATGCGTTCCATGGCCAAAGCCGAGCTCGGAGAACTGGAAGAAAAAAAGGAGGAAATGATCCGGGACCTTCAAATTGCCTTGATCCCCAAGGATCCCAACGATGACAGGAACGTCATTCTGGAGATCAGAGCGGGGACAGGCGGGGAAGAGGCGGCACTCTTCGGAGCGGATCTGCTGCGCATGTACACGCGATATGCAGAAAGAAAAGGCTGGAAAACGGAGCTGACGGACCTGAACGATACGGGGATCGGCGGCATCAAGGAAGCGGTCATGCTCATCAAAGGGAAAGGAGCCTATTCCAGGCTCAAATACGAGTCCGGGGTCCATCGGGTCCAAAGAGTGCCGGAAACCGAGTCTCAGGGGCGGATACACACCTCTGCGGCCACGGTGGCTGTCCTCCCGGAGGTGGACGACGTGGAAGTGGATCTGGATCCCAACGACGTGCGGGTGGACGTCTACCGTTCCAGCGGTCACGGCGGCCAGTCGGTCAATACCACGGATTCGGCGGTCCGGCTTACCCATGTGCCCACGGGTCTGGTGGTTACATGCCAGGATGAAAAGTCACAGATCAAGAATAAGGACAAAGCTTTCGGTGTACTGCGCGCCCGCCTCTACGACATGCAGCAACAGCAGCAGCACGAAGAGCAGTCGGAAGTCCGGAAAAGCCAGGTGGGCAGCGGAGATCGTTCCGAGCGTATCCGCACCTACAACTTTCCACAGGGGCGGGTGTCCGATCACAGGATCGGCATGACGATCTATCGACTGGAAAGTTTTCTGGACGGGGACATCGACGAAATTGTCGACGCGCTCCACACCGGCGATCAGGCTGAAAAGCTGAAAAAGCTCTAGCGATGGAGACGCGACTGCTCACCACGAACCACGAAGATCTGTGCCTGGCCGCAGAGATCATCGCCGCCGGCGGACTGGTGGCTTTTCCCACGGAAACGGTCTACGGTCTGGGCGGCGACGCCATGAACCCCAGCGCGGCAGCCCTGATCTACGAAGCAAAGGGAAGACCCTCCGACAATCCGCTGATTGTCCACCTGGCACGTCCCGACGATGCGGTCCAGCTGGCCGAATGGATCCCGGATGCCTTCGACAAACTGGCGGCACGGTTCTGGCCCGGGCCGCTGACCATGGTGGTCCCCAAGAAAGCGGCCGTGCCCGATGCGACTACAGGAGGATTGTCCACGGTGGCAATGCGGATGCCGGACAACCCGGCGGCATTGGAAATGATCCGTCTGGCACAGACGCCGGTGGCGGCCCCTTCGGCGAATCTCTCCGGACGCCCCAGCCCCACCTGCTGGGAACACGTGTGGGAGGATATGAACGGTCGGATCGACGCCATCATCACCGGAGAACCTTCTCCGGGGGGGATCGAATCTACCGTGCTGGACCTTACGGGGTCCGTTCCGACGATTCTGCGGCCCGGGCTGGTGACGCCCGAGGAGATCGGCGGGGTGCTCGGGCAGCTTGTTCCCTACGACCCGGCGATCCTCGGATCCTTTGATCCCGAAAAACCGCCCCGGGCCCCCGGCATGAAATACCGGCACTATGCGCCGAGAGCGGAAATGGTCGTGTACCGGGGCGACCCGGAGGCGGTGGTCAGAGCCGTCGAAGCGCGACGGTTGCGGGAAGTCGCCGCCGGCAGAAGCGTCGAGGTGCTGTTGTACGGACGAGAAGAAAATCGCTTGATCGCCAGGGAATTTTTTTCCCGGCTGCGACAGGCGGACGAGACCGGCGCAGACCTGATATTGGCCGCCGCCGTGTCTGCGGAAGATTCCATCGGCTTTTCCATCATGAACCGAATGCTCAAAGCAGCGGGATATCGGATCGAGGAGGTAACGAAATGAAAATAGCAGTAGCCAGCGATCACGGCGGATTTGCGCTCAAGGAAGAAATCGAAAAACACTTGATCGGGAGAGGCTTCGACGTGATGGATCTGGGAACGCATTCGGAAGAATCCGTGGATTATCCGGTTTTCGGGAAATGCATCGGCGAAACGGTCGTGTCGGGAGAAGCCGACTGCGGCGTGGCCTTTTGCGGCACAGGCGTGGGCATTTCCATCGCCTGCAACAAAGTGAAGGGGATCCGCTGTGCAGTAGCAACAAATTGCTTCATGGCCGAGATGGCCAAGAAACACAACAATGCCAACATCCTGGCGCTGGGCGGGCGGGTATTGACGCCCGGCGAAGCCGCAGCGATCGTGGATACATGGCTGGACAGTACCTTCGAGGGCGAGCGGCACGCAAGACGCGTCCGGCTGCTGGACGAAATGTGATCCTGCCACAGCAAATGAGACAGAGGAGCGCAGGAGAATGCGCAGAAGGAGACAATATGGGAAAAGTATACGTTTTTGACCACCCGCTGATCCAGCATAAAACAGCGTTGATGCGCAAGAAGGAAACGTCGGTAAAGGATTTCAGAGAGCTGGTTCGGGAAGTGGCCATGCTCATGACCTTCGAAGCCACCCGCAGCCTTCCGCTTCAGTCCGTGGAAATCGAAACGCCCATGTGTCGGACGACCATGAATATGCTCCGGGGGGAAGACATCGCCATCGTTCCCATCCTTCGGGCCGGCTTGGGTATGGTAGACGGCATGCTGGCGCTGATTCCCAACGCCAAAGTAGGGCACATCGGCCTGTACCGGGATCCCGAGACGCATCTGCCTGTCGAATATTACTGCAAACTGCCTTCCGACATCGAAAAGCGGGAAATATTTGTGGTGGATCCCATGCTGGCCACCGGCGGTTCGGCTGTGGCTGCCATCGATTTTATCAAGCAGCGGGGCGGAAGGAAGATCATCTTCATGTGTCTGATCGCTGCGCCGGAGGGGATCGAAGTGCTTCAGAAGGCCCACCCGGACGTAGACATTTTTATCGCGGCCAAGGATGAGAATCTGAACGATCACGCCTATATCGTTCCCGGACTGGGCGACGCCGGAGACAGGCTCTACGGTACCAAATAACCGACAACGGAGAAGGATCATGAATTTTATACCCGACAATATCAGCAAGCACGACAACGTGTTCGACGTGCTCAAAGAGCGCGGCTTTATCGAGCAGACCACCCACGACGACGAGATCCGGGCGCTTCTCGGGAAGGAAAAGATCAAATTCTATATCGGATTCGACCCGACGGCGGATTGCCTTCACGTGGGCCATTTCATGCAGATCATCATCATGATGTACATGCAGAAATACGGGCATACGCCCATCGTTCTCATCGGCGGCGGCACCACCATGGTGGGGGACCCCTCCGGACGGACGGACATGCGCCGGATGATGACGCCGACGGTGATCCGGGATAATTGCATCCTTTTTGAAGGACTGTTCCGCAGATTTCTGGAATTTGACGAAGAATTCATGTACACCCCTTCCGGCACCACGCTGGGGAAGGGGACGGTCAACAAGGAACCGGATCCGGGAAAAGCCGTCTGCGTCAACAACATTTCCTGGCTGCAAACGCTGAACTACATTGAGTTCATCCGGGATATCGGCAGGCATTTCAGCGTCAACACCATGCTTCGGGCCGAGTGCTTTAAGCAGCGGATGGAGAAAGGGCTGTCGTTCCTGGAATTCAATTACATGCTCATGCAGTCCTACGACTTTATGGTGCTGGCCAGAGATCTGGACTGTAAAATGCAGTTCGGCGGCAATGATCAATGGTCCAACATCCTGGGCGGCGCGGATCTTGCCCGCCGGGAACTGGGCAAGCAGGTCTACGGCATGACGTTTGCGCTGCTCACGACCAGCGAAGGCAAGAAAATGGGCAAGACCCAAAAGGGTGCGCTGTGGCTGAATCCCGACAAGACATCTCCCTACGAATTCTATCAGTACTGGCGGAACACCGAGGATGCCGACGTGAACAAGTGTCTGCGCATGCTCACGTTCCTGCCCATGGAAGAAGTGAACCGATTGTCTGCGCTGGAAGGGGAGCAGATCAATACCGCCAAGGAGATTCTGGCGTATGAAGTCACAAGGCTGATCCACGGCAAAGAAGAAGCCGAAAAGGCGC
Source organism: Clostridiales bacterium (assembly GCA_012729355.1). GTDB lineage: Bacteria > Bacillota > Clostridia > Peptostreptococcales > Anaerovoracaceae > UBA10908. Next base: position 6,285 of record JAAYDG010000125.1, on the reverse strand, counting down.
AGCAAGCTGCCAGAGCCGCCTTCGGCGGCGGAGGAGATATGGAAAACGTGCCCGCGACCACCTTTGACCGGAGCCGGTTCGAAGGGGAAGGGATGGGTGTGGTGACCCTGCTGCGTGAATGCGGCCTGGTGCCCAGCAACGGCGAAGGGTTTCGGACCATCGAACAGGGCGGACTTACGATCGACGGAGAAAAAGTGACGGATCCGAAGCTGCAGATCACTGCGGATCAGTTTCGGGACGGTGCGATCTTGCTCAAGAAAGGAAAGAAGACCTTCCATCAGGTCCGGATATAGCGTTGGAAAAAGGCGGCGTTGCCGCCTTTTTGATTGCGCTCATTTCGGTATCGATGTCTGTCCGTCGTTGCGCTGCATCAAAACGGCCATAGTCAGGATGATTCCGTAGCCCAGGAAGCTCCAGCCGTCGGGCCACTCTCCGAACGCAAAGAAGCTGATCAGGGACGCAAAGAGGATCTGGGAATAGGAATAGATGGATATGTTCCGGGCCGGGGCGTGGAAATAGGCCGAGGTGATGGTGAATTGCCCGCCCCCCGCAAACAAGCCGGCCATCAGCAGGAGCGCCAGTTGGCTCGGCATCATGGGATGGTAGTCCAGCACCACCAGGGGCAGGAGGCCGATGCAGGAAAAGGCCGAAAAAAACAAGACGACGAAGGAACCGTTGATACCGGAAGCGCCCAGTTTTCGCACCATGGTGTAGGCCAAGCCGGCAAAAAGACCGCTGAGAAAACCCGCCCCTGCGGGGAATAGAGCAACGTTTTCGAAGGAAGGTTTGATGATCAGCAGGCTGCCGGCAAAGGCACCTGCCACAGCCAGCGCCTGGGTCTGGGTGATCCGCTCCCGGAGCAGCAGCCAGCTGGAAAGGATGGTAAAGAAGGGTGCCAGCTTGTTCAGCGCCGTGGCATCGGAGAGCACCAGGTGGTCGATGGAATAGAAATAGAACAGGACCCCCAAGGTCCCGAAGAAGGATCGGAGAAGCAGATCTCTCAGCGTGCCCCGCGGGATCCCGAGAGGGGTTCCGTTTTTTTTCATAAGGGCCAACGCAAAGAAAAACGAGACCAGATTCCGGAAGAAGCTCTTCTGGACAGCCGGCAGATCGCCGGCGCTTTTGATGAAAAACGACATCACGGCAAAACACAAGGAAGACAGTACGATCATCAAGATGCCGATATATAGATTTTTTTTATCTTTATCTCCATTCATAGCACACGGTATTTATACTAATCGAATCAAAAGAATTGTCAACCGGCGGAACTTTTTCATCAGCTGCGCGTCTAAAATCATGGCGCCCGATCTTTCCGTGCGGGAAAGGATTGACCTGTATTACAAAGAGTAGTACACTTGGGGTGTCGGTTCAAACCGGCATTTCGGACTTCGGCGTCAGGAACGGATCTATGACTGAAAAAAATGAAAAACCGCTGATCCGCGTGGATCACATACGAAAAGTATACCGGATGGGCCAGGAGAAAGTCGTGGCTCTGGATGACGTGACCCTGGATATTCAAAGCGGAGAAATGGTTTGCTTTCTGGGTACTTCCGGCTCCGGCAAATCGACATTTTTGAACATGGTGGCCGGACTGGAGAAGCCGACCCGGGGCGAGATATGGATCGGCAACATTCCCATCCACAAGCTGAACGAGACCCAGGTGACCCTCTTCCGCCAGAAAAACATCGGTTTTATTTTTCAAGCTTATCACCTGATTCCCAGCATGACAGCGCTGGAGAATGTTACCATTCCCCTGACCTTCCGGGGTGTGGAAAAGAAGAAGCGGCTCCGAGCCGGCAAGGCCGCCCTGAAGTCCGTGGGTCTGGAAGGCTATGAAAACCGCAAGCCCTCCCAGATGTCCGGCGGACAGCAGCAGCGGGTGGGCATCGCCCGGGCGCTGGTGGGCAATCCCAGGATCCTTTTTGCGGACGAGCCTACGGGCAATCTGGATTCCGGCACCACCAGAGAAGTCATGGAGATCATCGTGAAGCAAGTGCGCCGCCAGGGGATGACCCTGATCCTGGTGTCCCACGACCGGACCATCGCCGAATACGCCGACACGATCCTTACGATACAGGACGGAAATATAGTGAACAGAGAAGTCAGAGGGAGACGAGATGAAGAAGCAGAGTAAGAGCAGTATGAAAAGGATCGGTTTGATGCTGTCGGCAGCGCTTGTGGCTGCGGTGCTGATGCCAGCGGCAGCTTTCGCGGCCGATTCCATCAGCATCAGCCATGCGGCCGGGTTCAATGCGGTGCAGGGAGACGGGATCTACATTGAAGTCGAGGCCAGAGTACTGTCGGGCACCAGCGATTACAGTTTGACGTTGACTTCTTCCGACAGCGATATTACAGTCGTTTCCGGCTCCACCGGTATTTTTACCGGGGGAACGAATCAAACCGGCACATTTGCGGTCAAAGTTGACAAAAAAGCTTCGGTAGGAGCCCACACTCTGAAAGTGCGAGCTGTCGCCGATGATGGAATCGGCACAATCATTCGTGAACAGAACATTACTTTGGATGTGACCCGAAACATGGACAGCTTTTCCTCCCTGGGCGGCGCTGCTTTCGATGTGGATTATTCGATCTCCGGCGGTTCCTCTCTGATCGCCGGCCAGACGCAGACTCTTCAGCTCTCTTTGTTCAACCGGGGCAACACCGTCATCAAGAACGCCCGGATCAGCCTGACCCTGCCCGAGGGCCTTTCGATTGCCAGCGGGGCCGCCACGGTCAACGCAGGCTATCTTTCGATCGGGAAGACCTACGTGGCGGAATATCCCATCGCTGCGGACAGGGATCTGGAAAGCAAGAGTTATCCCGTGACGGTGCGGATCGCCGGTCTCAATTCTTCCAACAGCGAGGTGAGCGTGGAGGAGACGGTCTATGTGCCCCTGGCGGGCACCGGCGGCTCGGGCGCCCTGGACCTGGAGATCCTCAACGTAAAAACGCCGGAATCCGTGTCGGCAGGCAGCGATTTCTCTGTTTCCTTCGATGTGAAAAACAAGGGAGAATACGACGCGGTCAACGTGAAAGCGGAGCTGAGGGTTCCGGAAGGCGTGTTCAACAAGACGAAGAACGTCTTCCTGATCGACCGCCTGGCGGGCGGAGCGTCCCAGACTTGCACCGTGACCCTCAACGCCCGGCAGGGCGGCGAATACGCCCTCTTCGAGATCTCGGCGGGAAGCGCCGACGGCACCCAGACCGTCTCCCAGTACGGAGGCACCATGGTCCGGGGCGGCGGAGGCGGTACGAATCCCCAGCTGATGGTCTCCGCCTACAGCTACGGCGGACAACCGGTCCGGGCGGGCGGTGAATTCATCCTTTCTCTGACTTTGAACAACACCAGTTCGGGCACCGCCCTGCAGAACATCAAGGTCACCGTCACCAGCGATGACAGTGCATTTCTGCCCGTAGGGACCAGCAACGCTTTCTACGTGCCGTCCATTGCTCCGGACAGTTCTCTTACACACGAGATGCGCCTGGCAGCCAAGAAAGACGCAGAGCAGAGGACCAGCACCGTCACCGTGGCCATGAGCTACGAAGACTCTTCCGGCGGAACCTATACCGCCAGCGACATCATTTCCATCCCGGTGATCCAGGAGACTCGCCTGGTCATCGACGATATCTTGGATCCCGGCTACCTGACGGCGGATCAGATGGGCTACCTGAATGTGAACTACTACAACATGGGCAAGACCCAGCTGTCGAACCTGCGGGTGACGGCAGAGGGTGATTTTACGGTTGAGGGATCCGCTACGATGTATGTGGGCAACATGACTTCGGGCAAGAGCGATTACTACAGTATCAACTTTTTCCCCAACGGGCCGGGTCCCCTGAACGGGAAAGTGATTTTTACCTTTGAGGATGCGGCGGGCGATGAGCAGATCATCGAAAAACCTTTTACATTCCAAGTGGGGGAAGCCATGGTCTGGGAAGAGGATCCCAACATGCCGCAGCCGGAGATGCCTGCCGAAGGCATGAGCACCTGGAAAACCGTGGGCATCCTGCTGGCGGGCGCTGCCGCAGTCTTCGGCATCGTCAGATACAGGAAAAGAAAGAAGCTGATCCGGGACGAGGAGTTTGATCTGAATGAATAACAGAGACATCATTGAACTTTGTGCAGGAAACCTGCTCCGTCGGCGGACCCGGACCATCCTGGCCGTGATCGGCGTGGTGGTGGGCACCTGCGCCATCGTGGTGATGTTGTCCATCGGCTTTGGCCTGAGCGCCAACTATCAGGAACAGATCGAGTCTTACGGCAACCTGCATACGGTCCAGGTCTACGGATACGGCCGGGGGATGGATTCCGGCGGGAAAACGACAGAGCTGGACGACAAGACCATCGCTTCGATGGAGGCGATCCCCGGTGTGTCAGCCGTGACGCCGGTGATCGAGCAGTATATGACCCTGGCCATCGGCCGGATGGTCTGCAGTACCTCTGTGCTGGGGATTCGACCCGAGACCATGGAAAAATTCGGATACGAAGTGGCCGAGGGGCGGTTGCTGGAGGCCGGAGACAAATACGCGGTGGTCTTCGGCCGCAATGTGGCAAGCTGGTTCTACAATCCCCGGCAGCAGCAGGGGGCGGGCTGGGGCGGCGGAGAGCCCACGGTGGATGTGATCACCACAGACCTGATCCTGACCGGCGACTGGAGCTACGGAACGCCCCAGGAAGGGGAAGGAGAGATCCGTTATGAAACCTATAAAGGACAAGGGGTAGGACTGCTGGCCTCGGAAAATGACGAGTCTTCTTACCGGGCTTACATGAACCTGGATGCGCTGAAGGAGATCCAGACGGAGATCCGCAAGGCCAACGGCGAAGTGATCAACGGCGGCAAGACCGTCTATCAGCAGGCACTGGTCTACGTGGACGACATCAACGATGTGTCTGCGGTCTGCGACGTGATCCGGGACGAGATGGGCTTTGAAACCTACAGTCTCAACGACTGGCTGGAAAGCATGAAGGAAACGGCCGCCATGATCCAGGGCATTCTGGGCGGCATCGGCGCCATTTCCCTTTTGGTGGCGGCTCTGGGCATCGCCAACACCATGATCATGTCTATTTACGAACGGACAAAGGAGATCGGGGTCATGAAGGTGATCGGGGCCAATTTGAGGGATATCCGGAAAATGTTCCTGCTGGAAGCCGGCATGATCGGATTCCTGGGAGGGCTGGTCGGACTGGTGTTCAGCTACGCCATCTCCCTGATGCTGAACACCGTGTTGTTGCCTTTTATGCAGAGTTTCCTGGGGTCCATGGGGAGCAACGGTTCCGTGGTATCGGTGATCCCCTTTTGGGTGAGCGGGAGCGCATTGCTCTTCGCCACGTTCATCGGACTGGCCTCCGGCTATTACCCGGCCCAGCGGGCCATGAATCTGTCTGCGCTGGAAGGACTCAAAAACGAATAGTTTTTCTTGACATTTCAAGTGCGCTGGATTATTATAACCCTTGCGCTGCAACACAGGCGCAAGTTTTCCAAAGGCACAGGCAGCTTCGCTGCCGCGGCCGAGCAGTTACCGTTTGCAGTGCTGAAACCGATGAGCGGCACTCATCAGAGTAGGCGCCGAACAAGATGGGCATCCCATCCCAGTAGGCAAGGAGGTCCAAATGTCATCTTACATTGCGAAACCTTCCGAGATCGAAAGAAAGTGGTACGTGCTGGACGCAGAGGGCAAAACTCTGGGACGTCTGGCGTCGGAGGCCGCATCGATCCTTCGCGGAAAGAAAAAACCCACCTACACTCCGTTTCTGGACACCGGCGATTATGTGATCGTGATCAACGCCGAACGCATCCATGTGACGGGAAAGAAGAGAAAAGAAAAGATCTACAAGCACCACACCGGATATCCCGGCGGTCTCCGGGAGATCACCTTCGAGAAATTGCAGGAAAAGAAACCCGACGAAATCATCCGTCACGCTGTCAAAGGCATGATGCCGAAAGGCCCCCTCGGCAGGCAGATGTATAAGAAACTGAAGGTTTACGCAGGTCCGGAGCACAAGCACGAAGCGCAAAAACCGGAAATCTGGAATTTCTAAGCGAAGGGAGAAACTGAAATGGCTAAAATGCAATACTGCGGAACAGGCAGAAGAAAATCTTCCGTTGCCAGAGTACGGCTGATCCCCGGCAAAGGAAGCATCACCATCAACAAAAAAGATCTGGACGATTACTTCGGTATGGAGATCCTCAAAAGCGAAGTCAGAAGGCCCCTGGGTCTGGTGGGCGGCGAAGGAAAGTTCGACGTGATCGCCACCGTTCACGGCGGCGGGTTCACCGGTCAGGCCGG
>JAAYDG010000124.1 GCA_012729355.1 Clostridiales bacterium | reverse complement strand
GTGGTGACGGTGAGGATGATTCCGACACCCAGCAGCAGGATCATCAGGGGCGGTCCCCAGACGATCGCATTGGCTTGGTCGATTAAATCCATGAATCCCATTATTTCACCTCCAAAGTATGAAATAAGAAAAAAGAAATAAAGTACACGTTCATTGTAAATCCTGAAGGGGGGGGTGTCAACGAATAACCGAATATATAACGGTCACACCATAAATATGCGATAAATAGTGCTGTAATCACGAGATTTGACAGAATAAATCGCTATAAAACGCCGTGACCGGGCTCATGATGAGTCCGGTCACGGAAATTGCCATTGTTTTTTCTTTTTTCGGCGGTCAGCGGGTCAGGGTCAAAACAGGTCTTCGCTCAATGCATGGTCATAGAAAAGAATGTAATAGCGTGAGATTTCTTCGTATAAATCATAATTCGTGTGTTCCGGGTACAAGAGATTTGTCAGCCAGATCATTCCCAGGTATCGGTTGACGGAAGGAGGCATACCCATCCAGTTATAGGGTCCCTGCGGCACTTCTGCGTACCGGCCGCTCGAAATTGCAGCCAGACGGTTCCACAGCGGGTCGCTCCCCACAGAGTCGTAGATGCTGTCGGGGGCGAAGAGAATCCAATCCGGATCCCAAAGCAGAAGCTGTTCCATGTCCACTTCGTTCCCGAAACCGCTGGGGGAAGGATTTTCGAGGACCGCAGCATTTTCGCACAGAATATCCAGCAGTTCCGCATGATAGGACCCCTTTGCCAGTACGTTCAGGCCCTTGTCTCCCAGGCAATAGACAACCGTTTGAATTTCGGAAGCATCCAGGGATGTGATGATTTCTTCGGTTCTTTGGTATATCTCATCGCAATACAGAGACAGTTCTTCCGCTTTTTCCTGACGACCCAGCAGCGTTCCGAGCATTTCATACGTCGTGCTCATGGTGTCCAGCGTTGCCTGGATATGGACGGTAGGGATCCCCGTCTGTTCTTGCAGCCGGTCCAGTTCTTCTTCCATGCCGGGACGTGTTTCGCCGATGTCGATCAGCACGTCGGGAGATAGTCGAATCACTTCTTCCAGGCTCATATCTCCCTTCCCGTTGAAGATCTGGCCGTAGAGCGGCAAACGGAGCAGTTCTTCTTGGAGGTAGCGCTCCGCATCGGAGGACCAGTCGGAAGCCAGTCCGCAAAAAAGATCGGAGGCCAAGGGCATCAGGACCATTTGGGCCATGGCGCCGGTAGGGGCGATGGAATCCGTTTCAACAATCTCCACCTCCCTTCCGCAGGAATCGGTAAACACAAAAGATTCTGTTGTCTGCCGTTCGGGGGTGCATCCCACCACAGTCAGGAGCATGGCTAGAAGTACGGTAAAGATGACTTTTTTCATGGATCGTTCCTTTCATCGTAATCATGAGTGAATTTGGATGTGAATGTCCCGGTCATCCAGAGGGACGACAGTCGCATCGATGTGGTAGAGGTGATTCAGCACGGGGGAACAGATGACCCGGGCCGGCGGGCCCTCTGCGTAAATGGATTGCTCCGACAGTGCAAGCACCCGGTCAGACCAGCGATAAGCTTGGGAGGGATCGTGGGTGGAGAATAAAATCGTCATTCCTTCATCCCGAAGCCTTCGGAGCTGAGTCATCACCAGGTGCTGATTTCCGATATCCAGGTCTGCAGTAGGTTCATCCAGGATAATCATCGGCGCCTGCTGGGCCAGGGCACGCGCGATGAGCACCAGGCGCTGTTCTCCGCCGGACAACCGGATGAACCCCCGCCGGGCAAGGGTGCTGATCCCCAGACGGGCAAGAGCCTGCTCTGCGATTTCGTATTCCTCTTCGCCGGGTTGAATCGTGCTGCGGAGCAGGGGTGTCGTTCCCATCAAAACCATATCCAGAACGTTGTAGTTGAAAGCCGGATAGTGGCTCTGGGGCACATAGGCAGCATAGCGGGCAAGATTTCGAATAGAAAGATTTCGCGAATCTCTTTCGTCGTAGGTTATGATTCCGGTATATTGCCGGTGTATTCCGAGCATACACCGAAAGAGAGTGGTTTTACCGCCGCCGTTGGGAGACAGCACGGAGACGACTTCTCTTCCGTTCAGGCAAAAAGAAACATCCTGCAGTATCGGTTGCTCTCCATAGGAGAAGGAAAGGTTCCTTACTTCGGTATTCAATACTTTTCTCCTCCTTTCGTGATCAGATACAAAAAGAAGGGTGCTCCGATGAACGCAGTAAGGATGCCGATGGGTATTTCCCTTGAAAGCGCCGACCGGGCGATATCATCCACCAGAAGCAGAAACAAAGCGCCCAAAAGCATGGATCCCGGCATGAGCGTGCGATAATCATTTCCGATCAGTCTTCTGGCCAGATGAGGCACCACCAGACCCACCCATCCGATCATCCCTGTGGCAGAAACGGTTGCCGCGGTCACCAAGGTGGAACTCAGTACGATGATTTTTCTCATTCGGTCCGCATCGACACCCAGAGAATGTGCAACTTCGTCTCCCAAGGTCATGACGTTGATATGCCAACGGAAGATCAGCAGCGGAAACAGTCCCAGGAGGATGGGAAGCGCTGCCGGAAGTACATCGTTCTTTCCCACGCCCACCAGACTGCCCATCAGCCAGTAGGTGATGGCGGGAAGCTGATCCGAGGGGTCTGCGACGAGCTTGAGAAAAGAGGTTCCCGCGGCAAAAATCGACCCAACCATGATGCCTGTCAAAATGAGACCCAGGACTCTCTTTCCGGATGTTTTTCTGCCGATGTACCAGACCAGGGCTACTGCGAAAAGACTGCCGGTGAATGAAAAAGCCGTAACGACAGATCCTGTCCGTCCCAAAAGTATTGCAAGAGCCGCTCCGAAAGCGGCCCCTTGTGTGGCGCCCAGGATATCCGGCGCAGCCATGGGATTTTGGAAGACGCCCTGATAGGCTGCTCCGGCTGCAGACAGGGCACAGCCTGCCAGACAAGCCATAACGATCCTGGGGAGTCGTATGTTCAGGATTACCGTCCAGATATCTTCCATGTGCAGAGGATATCTTCCGGCAAGCGCAGATGCGGCGGAGACGCTCACCAGCAGCAGCGCCAGGAGCAATACGGTCCTACCGGGGTGCATGTTCTGTTTATGTGATTTTCCGGAGCCGCTCATATTCCTCCCACGTGTTGATATTGCTCAAGGCGTTTTCCCGATAACATCTACTGTTTGTCACTTCGATCGTTTCGATTCGAAGGTGTTTTTCCAGGGTCTTTCGAAGTTTCAAGTCTCCGCTTTTCAATGCGGCGTCGAACACCGGCGATGCCGCGGCGGTTCGAAGGAGCAACGGGAAGGTGTGAAGAACGCCTCGTTCCGTAAAGAGAAAAGCATCTCTGTCCGGTCTGCGATGCTGCACCAATTCGTCCAACAGCGAAAAGTCCATCAGAGGCATATCGCAGGGCAGAAACAAGATCCAGGGATTTCTTGCGATGCGCAGAACCTCTGAGATCCCGCCGATCGGACCTTTTGCCCGGACCCGGTCCCGGATCGCCTGATAGCCCGGTTCTGCGTTCATCGGATCTTCCGCACGCAGGGAAAGGTATTTTTCCGAATACAATTCGACCGTGCGCAGCGCAGTGTCGAGGAAGGTATCTCCCTGAAGAAACAAGGTTCTCTTATCCCGGCCCATGCGGGAAGACTGCCCTCCGGCAAGGACACAGGCAGCCACATCCAATGTAGATGCGATCAGATCGTATGCGCTGGCGTCCAGCGGAACCCTGCGGCGCGTGCAAATCGCCCGAAAGGCTTTCGGCAGGCGAGGGAGGATCTCCGAAGCGCTTCCGTAGATCCTTTCCGGTGCATGGGCCAGAAAGCGACGGGCACAGCGAATCCGTTCCGAAGTAAAAGCAGGTTTGAGCGTGGCCAGCATTGCAACCTGCCAGACAGCATCTTCTGCCGGACAGCCCGGGCGGCAGGTTTCGAAATCCACACCGTACAACCGGTCGTTGTCCAGAATGAAATTCCGAAAATTCGAATCACCCAGAATCAGTCCGGTCTGCCGATAAAATTGCTCTGACCAGCTGAAAAACAAGTCAAACAGCTGCATCTGTCTTGCCGGATCATTCAATCCTGCTTCCAGTTCGTCAAATAAAAGGGAACCGTCCACATATTCCGTGACGATTCTGCGTTCGCCGGCTTCGATCAGCGAAGGCGAAAGCCCGCTGCCGGCGAGTTTTTCATACACGTCTCGCTCCGCGGCGCAGTCCTTCGCAGACAGGAATCGCTTTGTCACAACGGCTCCGGTGCGGCAGACCCGGTTTCTCCTGCTGAGCAGTCGTTGCGCTGTTTCAGGGGTCATTGCGCATCCTCCAAGCACGCATAGTGTACCATAAACCGATGGCCGAGAAAACGATTCTTTCTTTAATTTGTTGCAAATTGGGTGTGATTCGATATACTGTTAATAGTCGCATCCCGCCGGGATGCCGCAGGGGAGGTAGATGCCGATGGCAGAAAAGAAAAAATCAAAGGCGCGGGAGGACAGAGTGATTCTCAGCGCAAAAGACGGATCGATCGTGGATCGGGATCCCGGAGATAAGAGACCGCCCAGTCAGCGAAAATCGGATGCGGGGAAGAAGCGGATCTTTGCTTTTGTATTGTGGGCTTTGGCCATCGTTGCCGAGATCGTGGCGATCTGGACGTTCAACAATTTCAGCGTGCTGTGGCCTTCATTGGCTGCGATCATTGCAGATGCGGTACTGTGCATCATCGCCGCACAATTCTGGAAACAAGCCAATCGGCTCGATCCTCCGAAAGGGAAATTCCTGAAGAATCAACTGGGTGTGATCATGGCGTTGATCGCATTTCTCCCCTTGGGTTATTTCCTGTTGAAAAACAGCAAGGATATGCCGGCAGGCGCCAAGAAGATCATTGCTGTGGTGGCGGCGCTCGCCTTTGTTCTGACCATGGGCATGTCCATTGAATACAACCCTGTGAGCCAGGCGGATCTCGATCAGGCGGAACGGATGGCCATCGAGTACGGCGGCGCCGCTTATTGGGGAAAATATTCCAAATCATATCATTTTGATCCGGATTGCAGGACGCTTCAGAATTCCAGCCAGATCTATGAAGGGACCATCGAAGAGGCTTTTGAACTCGGGAAGACGGATCCCTGTGATTTCTGTGCCGGAGGAGGGGAATCAAAGTCAATATTGGAGAATGTGCTGGGTGATGACGCAGAAAACCCGGATACTGAAGAAGAATAGGAGAATCGTATGGATCTGATGACATTGCTGCGAGAAGGAATTGCTTCCGAAGACAGCGTAAAAACAATGAGCAAAAAAAGCCACGCATCCACCGATCAGGTTTCTGCGGTGCTGATGTCCGCAATACCTGCGCTGATGGCCGGGATGCAGAAAAATTCAGAATCCGATGAAGGAGCCTCTCAATTGGACATAGCGCTGGATGACCACGCCCAAACCGACGTATCGGATATTACTTCGTTCTTGGACCAAGTGGATTCCGAAGACGGTATGAAAATCTTGAATCATATCCTCGGCAATGACCGGGAAACAGAGCGTATCGAAAAAAATCTGGCCGCCAGGACCGGAGCGGGAAAGGAACAGGTGGCCGGAATCCTGTCCATGGCCGCACCATTGCTCATGAGCATCCTGGGGAAAGAAAAGCAGAAGAGCAAGCAAAAAACAAGCGGCGACAGCAAGGATGTATTGATGTCGATGCTGGGCTCGATGCTTTCGGGCGGATCCGGTGATTCGGGCCTGGATATCGGCAGTCTGATCCAACTCGCCACCAGAGACAACGACAACGACGGAAAGTCAGATCTGGGATCAATGATCGGCGATCTTCTGGGCGGACGCAAGTTGTTCTGAGAATCAAAAATCCCGTACACAAAGGCGGGATTTTTCATAAAGTCGTTTCAACAGATACCGCGACACGAGAAAGGAAAGGAAAAATGGTCAATCAAATCACAGCGTTTATCTCTCAATGCGATCCGGAGGTCGGAGCCGCCATAGAAAAAGAATTGGCGCGTCAGAGAAGAAACATCGAGTTGATCGCTTCGGAAAACATCGTCAGCCCTGCCGTACTGGCCGCTGCCGGATCCATCGGAACCAACAAGTATGCCGAAGGATATCCCGGGAAACGATACTACGGAGGCTGCGAATTTGTGGATATCGCGGAAAACCTGGCCATTGAAAGAGCAAAAAAGCTTTTTTCTGCCGGCTTCGCCAATGTGCAGCCCCATTCCGGTGCGCAGGCAAATTATGCCTGCTATATGGCTCTCTGCCAGCCGGGGGATACCGTCATGGGCATGAATCTGGATCACGGCGGACATCTGACTCACGGCAGCGCTGTGAATTTTTCCGGCAAATACTACAATATCGTTCCCTACGGCGTCACCGAGGATACCCACGTGATCGATTACGAGGAACTGCGAAGGATCGCCCTGGCATGCAAACCCAAAATGATCCTGGCCGGCGCGTCTGCATATCCCCGGGTCATTGATTTCCAAAAGTTCTCGGAGATCGCAAAGGAAGTGGGGGCCTACCTGATGGTGGATATGGCCCATATCGCCGGACTGGTGGCTGCCGGACTGCACCCAAGCCCCATGCCCTACGCCGACGTGGTCACCACCACGACGCACAAGACGCTGCGCGGCCCCAGAGGGGGCATGATCCTGACCAACGACGAAGCCATTGCCAAAAAAGTGAATTCGGCGATCTTCCCCGGCAGTCAGGGCGGACCGCTGGAACACATCATCGCCGCAAAGGCAGTTGCCTTCGGCGAGGCATTGAGACCCGAGTTCAAGGAATATCAGTTGCAGATCATCCGGAATGCAAAAGTGCTGGCGGAGGAGTTGTTGAAGGCAGGCTTCGATCTGGTTTCCGGCGGTACCGACAATCATCTGATGCTGGTGGACCTGAGAAACTTCGGGAAGACGGGCAAGGAGATGGAGACTCTGTTGGACGAAGTGTATATCACCGTCAATAAGAATAAAATCCCCAACGATCCCCAAAGCGCCGCGCAGACCAGCGGAATCCGCGTGGGCACACCTGCGGTAACGACCCGGGGTTTTGTGGAAGAAGATATGAGGCAAGTCGCCCGGCTCATCTATTTGACGGCTTCGGACTTCGAGGGCAAAGCGGATCAGATACGAAGTGAAGTGGAGGCGCTCTGCGCCAAATATCCGATTTACGAATAAGCGCTACGGCATGCTGCGGCTGCTTTCACAAAGATCGGCACCAGATCCGGATCGAAGTGTGTGCCGCTCATACTCTGCAACCGACGAATGGCTTCTTCCGCATTCAGCATCAATCCTGCCGGTCCATGGAGAATGTCATCGTACTGTTCGGCCAGTGCGATGATCCGGGACTGTATGGGGATCTCTACGCCTTTCAATCCTCTCGGATACCCGGAGCCGTCCCATTTTTCGTGATGAGAATACACGGCATCCGCCAGATCCAGCGTATGGTCGAAGAGGTTCATGATGCGATACCCGATGATGGGATGTTGTTGCTTTGTGTATTCTTCCGTCGATGTCAGCGTGCCGGTCTTATTGAGAAGCGAGGGTTCCAGAACGATCTCTCCGATGTCGTGATAGTACCCTGCGTCTTTCAACTTCTTCGTTTCTGCGGCAGGCCAATTCAGGGCCTCGCCCATGCGTTCACAGAAAAAGGCGGTATTTGTGGCGTGGTCACGAGTGCGGGAACTTCGCTCCCAGAGCAGCTCGGTCATATTCTTCAACGTTGCCTGTTCGTATCCTTTTTTTCGGGCGGTCTTGTTTTGATACATGATATTTTCGGCATTCCTGTATACTTGAATCAGGTCTTCGTGTGCGTGCAATTTTGTGCAGCATCCCATGGAAATGGTGGCTTTGATTATCATTGTTTCCTCTGCTTCCAGACGATCTTTCGCCGACCGCATCCGATCCTTTGCCGCCGCAGGATCGGTTTGGGGCATGATCCACACAAACTCGTCTCCGCCGATCCGAGCCAGTATGTCTTTTTCTTCACTGCAGAGGGTCAGGATATTTGCAGCTTTCCGCAGAAATTCATCTCCTGCATCGTGGCCGAAGATGTCGTTGGTGAATTTCAGCCCGTCCAGATCCGCATATACGACGGAAAGCGGAAGGAATTCGAGCCGGTCGCAGGCGATCAGTTCCCGGTCCAACTGTTGGCGATTGATCAGCCCTGTCAGATGATCGTGCCGGCTCAGGTATGCAATCCGGTATTCGTTGCGTTTCCTTTCGGAGATATCGTTGAACGTTACTACAGCGCCGGCGATCTGATCCCCTTTGTGTTTCGGGCAGGAATAGTATTCCACCTCCATAAAACTGCCGTCAGCTTTGCGAAATGATTCGTGATCCGAATATACTTTCTCGCTGTTCTTGATCGTTCGGAAAATCCGGCACTCTTCCCAGGAACTCGAATAATCGGTCTCGGCTGACGATTGGGCCGACATCAGAAAGGGTTTGCCAATCAGTTCTTCTTCGCCGGAATAGCCCAGCAATTCCAATCCTCTGGTATTGCAGAAGGTAAATATGCCTTGGGTGTCCAGTCCGAATATTCCTTCTCCTGCCGTATCCAAAATCAATTGGAGATCTTCTTTGCTCTCGTGCAATGTACTGTTGGTTTGTATCAGAGCATCCGCAGCTTCCTTTCGACTGCGTTCATGGTAGCTGACAAGCAAGAGCAAACCCAGTGTGCTCCCTGCGATATTGAGCACAGACTGGCTGTTGAAAACAGCGGGGCTCCACTGACTCCGGTTCGTCAGGATAAAGAACAAAATGTATGAAAAGAACAGAATCGATGCGATTTGCGCTTTTCGTACACCCAACAAAAAATAAGTGATGGGCGGAAAAGCCACCATCCAGTACAGGCCGAAATGCTGATTCTGCACAGCGTGAAAATAAATGAGGAGTGTGAAAGCCAGGATCCAAACCAGGAGAATCGCGGATCTTTGGACGTTGTCCGTCCGGTGAAAATAATACAAAGTAAACAGGCAAAAAGCAGAAGACCCCACAAGGAACAATGGATTTTCAAGGCACTCAACAACAAACAGATTGAGAACGGCAAAAGAAAGGCATGTCGCAATAAAAATGAGGAAAGTAATGTTGAGCAGATACGTCTTTCTGTAATCCGGATGGGTTTCTTCCAGCCGGTATCCGTTGTGAAGAAATTGCATCACATGGGTTCTCATTGGAATGGTTCAAGCCCTCCTTAGTTTTGATTGCGGTCAGACGATGCGATCCTAATAAACACCTCCGCGATTTGCGGGTCGAACTGACTGCCTGCATGGGTAGCGATCTCTTTGATTGCCTCTTCCCGTGAAAGAGAATCCCGGTAGATTCTGTCCGTGGTCATAGCGTCCCAGGCGTCCGCAACAGCCAGGATCCTGGAGAAAAGAGGAATGTCTTCTCCTGCTCTCCCAAGGGGATACCCTGTACCGTCCCATCTCTCGTGATGGCAGAGGATATATTCCGCAATGCCTGCCAGTTCCGGCGCCGACATGGCGATGCGGTAGCCGATGGCCGGGTGTTTTCTCATGATCTTCCACTCTTCCGCTGTCAGTTTGCCCGGCTTGTTGAGGATGTGATTATCCACCCCCACTTTGCCCACATCGTGCAGCCGGGAAAACAAGCGCAGATCTTCCATGCTCTGCTGAGACAGTTGCAGACATTCTCCAATCTTCCGGCAGGTTTCCCAGAGGCGCTGGGCGTGGGCTTCCGTTTCCTGACTGTGTTCATGCAGCGTGGCGGTGATAGAGGACAGAAGAGCGCTGTGGTGGCTTTGTCGCTGGAACAGTTTGTTCTTATTGACGAATTCTTCCGCCTCTTTTTCCGCATCCAGCAAACTCTGTGCCCGGCTGTCTTTTGTGCCGAAGCCAAGAGCCAAATTGATTTTCAGCTCTGTGTTGGCAATCGTGCTGTTGTATGCATGGCAGGCATCCTGTATCGCCTGCACTCTTTGATAGGCTGCTGCCCGATCGGTCTTTGGCAGAAGAACACCGAATTCGTCTCCGCCGATTCTGGCGGGGATGTCCGAAGCGCAACAGCAATCCTGAATGATTCGTGCGGTCTGGCATATGATCCGGTCGCCTTCTTCGTGTCCGAAGGCGTCATTGATCAGGCGGATGCCGTTGATGTCCGCCATGATTACGGATATGGGGGGTTCTTCGGTATTTTCCAGCTTACCTTTTTCCCGCTCGTATTTTTCCCGGTTGCACAAACCGGTGATGTAGTCGTGGGTATACATGTATTGGATCCGATCCAGCCGGCGCTTGGATTCGGTGATATCCAGGATGATTCCTTCCAATGCGACGACCTGTTTTCCCGTCTCGTCGAAGACTCCCCGCCCGGTTTCCATCACCCATTTTCGCACCTTTCGGGCTGTCATTATTTCATATTCAAAGCGAAAAGGGATTCTCTTTTCCACGGTCTGCTTAAACTTTTCCCAAACGACATCCCGGTATGCGGGGAGGATTAGATCGCGATAGGCGACAACGTGGTTGCCGATCAGATCTTCCGGCGCGTAGCCCGTCAATTCCAGACAGCCTTCCGATAAGTAACGCATGGTCCAGTTTTTGTCGAAATCACACCGATACGCCATACCGGGAAGATTGGCCAGCAGAACACTTTTGCTGCGCTCGCTTTCTTCCAGTTGTGCTTCGGTTTCTTTTCGTTCCCGGATATCCCGAAGAATGCAGAGGTACAGCGGGGACTCTTTACTGTCATGTGCTGCCGGAATCCCGCTAACGTTCATTAACGTCCATGCATAGCTTCCTTCGGGTCTCAGAAATCTTTTTTCAAGCGTATATTCGGCAATCTTTTTTTGCTGAAATGTTTCAAAGAGCCTCAGCTCGCGGTCCAGATCCTCCGGATGGGTGATGTCTGACCACGTCAATCCATTGACGGTATCTGTTGTGCGGCCCAGAATTTTGGCAAATGCATCATTGACTTCCAGAAATCGAAAACCTTTTGCCAGTGCGATACCAATCGGCGCTCGTTGAAATACAGTGCGAAACAATTCGTATTCGTGTTTTTCCGGTCGTTTCTTCATGAGTCTTTCTCCCTATGGTTGCTTATGCTGTTTATGCGGCCGGGTCGCGCACCTTTCGATATGCAGTCGGACAGGGACCGATCCGCCAGTTTCATTCTACCCGACAGCGCACATATTTTCAAGGCACCGAGAAAATTATAGAAAACTGACAAAAATGAGGGAGGTGATATGAGAAAAGAAGCGACCGCAAGGCCGCCTCTTTTCTGAACCGAATCGGGTCGATTCCCGTTTGTAAGTTTCCTGTGATATTACACTTCCCGAAGCATTTTGGTATTGCATTTCGGGCAGGAAACGGATGTGCAGGGCACACCTGTGGTGTGAAGGATGCGTTCTCCGCAACTGGGACATACGCAATACCCGGCGGGACCTGCCGCAGCTCCGCCTTGTCGCCCTCTCCTTCCGGTTCCCATCGTTCTTGGACCACTGCCGTCGGGCCCGGTTCCATCTTTGAATGGCATGGCTGCCTCCTTTACTGTTTGTAGAAGTCGTCGATTGGTTTCGATCGACCGTGAATGTAATTGACGGTATGCTCATCCACAGGATACCCCAGTTATTGGCATATGTCAATAACAAAGTGTTTCTTCGTATTTTTTTTTGATGGACTTAAAATCTTCCCACGCATCCTTTTTTTTGGCAGAGTCTCTCAGAAGCGCAGCGGGATGATAGGATGCAATGATGTGGAATGTGCCTCTTGGATACCAGATCCCCCGACATGCGGTAATTTTAAAGTTCTTGTCGATGATATTCTTCGCCGCGATCGAGCCCAGACAGACGATAATATCCGGATCGATGATCTTGACTTGCCACCGCAAAAACTCGATGCAGGTTTTACACTCGCTTTCCTGGGGGTTTCGGTTGCCGGGCGGTCTGCACTTTACGATGTTCGTAATATAGATTTCCTGTCTCGTCAACCCAATGGCATGGATCATCTTGTCAAACAGTTCTCCGGCTCTTCCCACAAAAGGCTTTCCGGTTTGATCTTCGTGAAAGCCGGGGCCTTCACCGATGAACATGATCCTGCTGCGTTCATTTCCCTCTCCGAAAACCGCATGGGTCCGGGTTTCGGCCAAAGGACATCGGCCACAGTCTTTGACGATGTCTTCCAATTGTTTCAGTGTGTACATAGGATTCCCCATTGTTTATTCATCGATGACAACGGTGGCCACTCTCTGTCCGATCCTGCAGAGTATCTCCACGTGGAGCGTTTCCGCGGCTTCCGCCACATCGACGATTCCGATCTCTTCTTCTCCGTCTCGACCGATCAAAGTGACGGTGTCTCCCGGTTTTGCATCCGGCACGTCCGTCACATCCAAAGCCAGTTGGTCCATGCAGACAAGTCCGGCGAACGGCACACGTCTGCCGTGTACCAAGGCGGTGCCTCTTCCGCAGGCCAGCTTCCTGGGGAGACCTTCCACGTATCCCAAAGGAAGGATGGCGATCCGACTCTTCCGATCAGCCCGGAACATCATCCCGTATCCGAAGCATTCTCCTTTCTCAAGGGTTCGGATCATGACGATTCTGGCCCGGAGGGACAATACCGGCCGCAAATCGATGATCACGTTGGACTTATGGGGTTCTTTGGAGCCCATCCCGTACAAGGAAGCTCCGATCCGGACGCTGTCGCAGCAAACATCCGGATAGTTCAATAGTCCATAACTGTTTTGCATGTGAGTGAGTGGAATTTGAATATTCATGCCCTGTAACGTGCGGAGCAATCCGTTGAATGCGTCGATCTGCCTGCGCGTATAGGCGATGTCTTCTCCCGCGATGCTGTCTGTGGCTGCAAGATGGGTATAAATGCCGGTGATATTGAGGTTCTCCAAAGCGAACATGGCGGCGGCATCTTCGGGTTGTCGAGTGTCTATGCCCAACCGGTGCATGCCGCTGTCGATCTTCAGGTGCACTTCCGGGATTTGACCCGCTTGTGCTGCGGCGGCATCAAGTTGAATGCCGTGTGCTTTGTCGATGACCGTCTGCGTGATCCGGTATTCCAGAAGCTCGCGCAGGAATAGGGGATCCGTGTGCCCCAGTATCAGGATGGTTCCCGTGATTCCGGCTT
>JAAYDG010000123.1 GCA_012729355.1 Clostridiales bacterium | reverse complement strand
GGTGAACAGCTTCAGGGCTTCGTACAGAGAGAGGTTCTGGATGGGGTCAAAATGAGATAAACACGCGTGGATCCCCAGCAGCGGCGAAATCGGGGTAATGTCGCTGTCGGATCCTCCGGCCAGCATCAGACCGGCATTCAACAGATCCGCAAAGGGATACAGGCGTCTGATCCTGTCGGGACCCAGACGGTCCAGGGTCATGGACGACTGTTTGGCATAATACACAAAGCTGGGCTGCACGGAAATGTAAGCGCCGATGGCTTTGGCCCGCTGCATCTGCTCGTAGGTCGGTACGCTGAAGTGCTCGAACCGGTGACGGTGATCGCTCCTGGGATGTTTAGCCAAAGCTTTTTCGTAGGCCGTCAGCAGGCGCTCGATGGCCGCATCCCCGATGGTATGCATGGCGATCTGCATGCCGGAGGTGTGAGCCTCCATCACGACGTCGTCGATTTCCTTCTGTGAATAATAGAGGATCCCTTGCGAATCCGGCGCATCGGAATAGGGTTCCAGCAGGGCAGCGGTATGGGATCCCAGGGATCCGTCCACTGTGATGCAGCCGCCGATGCGACACAGTCCTTCGCTTTTCACCAAGTCTACGTCCGGATTCTGATGATACACCACCGTCTGGACGTCCAACCGATCCTGATATTTCAGCAGTGCTTTCACGTCTTCGTCGGCAAACAAACTGCCGCCCTCCAGAGCATGGACCGTGGTGACGCCCACCTTGACGGCGATGTCGGAGCTGTACCGCAGAGCTTCATAGCGCATTTCATCGGTCATCAACTGCTCGTTGAGCTTCTTTCTGGCTACGGAATTGGCCTTGGCTCTGAGCACGCCGGTGAACACGCCTCCTTCTTTGATGACACCCTCCAGATCCTCCCGGATGTCCAACAGCCGGAAGGCCGCCTGATTCAAATAACAGGAATGGGCGTCCACACGAATTAAAAAGACGGGCCTTTCGCCGAACATTTTATCGAGCGCTTCCTGTGGGGGCAGCTCTTTTTCCGCAAACTTCGTCTCGTTGTATCCAAAGCCCCGCAGGCACACGCCCGGAGGCAGCGCTTCGTTTTTGGCCCGAAGGGCCGAAAACAGTTCATCGTGACTCGTCACATCGGTCAGATCCACGGCGGTGGCATTCAATCCTGTTCCCGTAAAATGGGTATGCACGTCAAAAAATCCGGGAAGCACCGAGTTTCCACAGGCATCGATCACCCTTGTGTCCGTCGTGGCAAAAGCCATTATTTCCTCATTGGAGCCCACAGCGATCAACTTGCCCTTCCCGATCGCCAGGGCTTGAGCAAAGGGCTGCAATGGATTCATCGTGCGCACGGTCCCGTTTCTGATGATCAACTCTGCTTTCATGTGCTTTTCCTTTCGAATGCCGGGATCGTTGGTAAAGGCTTGATGTTCACATGGTGAACTATTTGTTCATTATATGATCTTATGAGGATTATACCGCACCTCTACCGAATAATCAATACATATTTTTGCTTTCCGATCAACCTCTCTTCGCGCCCCGGTTCTCCGGCTTCTTGCGGCCGGTCGCCGCCCTCCCCCGCACACCCGGCCGCCGGAAGTTATACAGGAAACCCTGCATTTCGGCTTTTCCTGTATATAATCGCACTGCATTGATCCTTATCAGCCGCAATTCGGCACGAAAAGCGGCTAAAGTTATACAGGAAACCCTGCTAATTGATTTTTCCTGTATAACAATCCCCCGGATTGCACCTTTTGTCGCCGTTTTCAGCCTAAACGGCGTCTCAAAAGGAAGTCGAACGTCTATAATTATACAGGATGTCCTGCTTTCCGACCTTTCCTGTATAACAATCCCTTGCATGATACCCTTATTCCATAGTTTCCGGCCTGGAAGGCAAAGAAACGGCGGCAGAACGGCCGGATTTCAGCTCTGTTCTGCCGCCGGTAAATGGAAGTTATACAGGAACTCCTGCATTTCGGCTTTTCCTGTATAACTTTTCTATTTTCGTTCCATTTGCTATTCTGCCCGGAGCCTTGCAGGCCCGCCTGGCAGCCATTGCCGTTCTGTCGGGGGTCAAGGGCGGCCGATCGGCAGAAGCCGGAAAAAAACCGAACCCTGCGCAACTGTATGGGTGCGCGGGGTTCGGGGTTTGATCACAAGGATATGCTTTTCAGCCCGTCATTATTTGGATTTTCTCGCGGCCCGGAATCCGGACACGATGTCGTTCAGTTCCTCGGTGATGTTGTTCTGCCGCTCCCGCCGGAACAGGAAGTTCAGCTCCTCCAGCTGTTTGTCCACGTTCTTTTCCGCCGATTGCATGGACATGAGCCGGCTGGCGTTTTCCGACGCCAGCGAATAGCAGAAGGCTCTGTACAGCGTAATAAAAAAATACTGGCGGATCAGATCGGAAATGATTTCCTGCCTCTCCGCAAAATAAGTAGGGAGTCCTTTGGATTCCCACGCCACCCGGTTGCGGGAAAGCTCCGCCAGGTCTATGGGAAACAGCAGCTCCGTATCCTCGACAAAGATGGTGTTGTCTCGGGGCTTGTTGTAGTAAAGGAGGATCTTCTCCACGGGCATCGTCTCGCGCAGTTCGTCGATCTGCATCAGCAGCTTGTTGACCATGGAAGAGATGTTGTCCGTGGACTGGGGCTGCAGAAAGTCCTTGTAGATTTTAAAATCGTACTGCAAACGCTGGACGATCTGCTGCCCGATCACGATCACGATGTTCTCCTCGCCGGCGGGGATCTGTTCCAGCGCAAAGGCGGAGATCCGCTCGTTGAACCGGCCGGCCAGACCGTGGTCCGAACCGAATACGATATGCACGGCACGGCCCTTGGGGACCTCGTCCGGCGGCGCGACCTCTTCCTCGCCGGATAGAACCACATACAAAGACAGATCCAGGACGTGACGGTACTCCATGGATGCTTTGGCCGCGTTCTGAAACTGATTGATGTTGGCCGACGCGTGGGCTTTCATCGTGCCCACGATGGCCTTGAGGTTCTCCGCAGAACGTATGCTCTTTTTGATCGTCTGCAATCCGGCCATCAGCTCTCCATTTCCTGTTTTAAAATGTCTCTGATCCGTTCGAGAAATGCCTCCTTCACTTCGTCGGAAGGTTTTTCATCTCCCAACAGATGCCCGCGGAATGCCTCGTCCTCCCGGACGGTCTTTCGGATGTGTTCCTCGGCTTCGTCGATCCGCTCCAACGGCACTTCGTCCAACACGCCGCCGGTAACGGCCATGAGCACGCCGATCTGCTCGGTCACTTCGATGGGCAGATTCTGAGGCTGATTCAGGACTTGACGGATCCGCCGCCCCCGCTCCAGCGTGCGTCGGGTCGCCTCGTCCAGCCGGGTGCCGAAGCTGGCAAAGGACTCCAGTTCTTCGAACTGGGAATAGGTGAGCTTCAGGGCCCCGGTGATGCTCCGGTAGGAAGGAAGCTGGGTCTTGGCGCCGATCCTGGAGACGGACAAGCCGATCTGCACGGCGGGAAGATTGCCCTTCTGATAGAGCTTCGGAGACAGGTAGATCTGTCCGTCCGTGATCGAGATCAGGTTGGTGGGGATGTAGGCCGACAGGTTTTCCGCCTGGGTCTCGATGATGGGCAGGGACGTGATGCTGCCGCCGCCGAACTCGTCCCGCAGATGGGTGGAGCGCTCCAGAAGCCTGGAATGGATATAGAAGATGTCTCCCGGATAAGCTTCTCGTCCCGGCGGCCGCTCCAGCAGCAGCGACAGCTCCCGGTACGCCCTGGCGTGCCGGGTCAGATCGTCGTAGACGATCAGCACGTCCCGCCCCTGCTCCATAAAGTATTCGCCCAAAGACGTGGCCGCATAGGGCGCAATGTAGGACAATCCCGGCGGATCCTCGGAGCCGGCTACCATCACGATGGTGTTTGCCATGGCATCGTTGGATTTGAGCGTGTCGATGATTTTGGAAACCGAAGTGATCTGCTGGCCGATGGCGCAGTAGATGCAGAGAACGTCCGTATCCTTTTGATTGAGAATGGTGTCGATGGCGATGGCCGTCTTGCCGGTCTGACGGTCTCCCAGAATCAGCTCCCGCTGCCCCCGTCCCACGGGCACGACGGAGTCGATCACCTTGACTCCGGTCTGCAGGGGTTGGAACACCGGCGCCCGTTTCATAATGGAGGGCGCCTCCCGCTCCACGGGAAGGGATTTATCCGCCGTCACAGGGCCCTGTCCGTCCAGAATCTCTCCCAGCGGGCTGATCACCCTGCCGAGGAATTCATCGGACACGGGGATGTCGGCAACCTTGTAGGTCCGCTTGACCTTCTGGCCCGACTTGATGCCGTCAAACGAACCCAGCAGGATCACCC
>JAAYDG010000122.1 GCA_012729355.1 Clostridiales bacterium | reverse complement strand
GCCGCATCGGGCAGCGCGCCGATCCCCAGGCTGTCCAGGACGATGATGATTGCTCTTTTCATGATTTCACTCCACGATCCGTTTCGGTTCCCCAATCAGTTTGTCCAGCGAGCACAACAGATACTCTACGCCGTCGTACATTCCCTGGGGACCACTGCTGTAGGCCGTCTCTCCGTGCAGGTGGCCATAGACCACCCGGACAGCGCCGGCCCGGACAAAGGCTTCGGTAAAGCCCGAAGGCTGCTTGCGTTCGTTCATAGGCGGGAAATGCATCGCGCCGATCAGCTGCTTATGGATTCCGTTCTCCTCCGCACGCTTTCGGGCCGCCAATGCATCCTTTAGGGAAAGATCCAATCGGATCAACTCCCGCTCATAGATCTTCCTGTCCGTATCTTCCGTAAAATCCTTGTCTCCCGGACAAAGCCACCCCCGGGAGCCGGCGATGATGAAATCATCTCCTTCATAGCAGTTGTTTTGCAGAAAGAACAGCGAATCGTGAATGTCGGCCATCTTCTTGAGCGAGCCCCACCACAGGTCGTGATTTCCCCGCAGAAGCACCTTCGTGCCCGGCAGTTCCGCGATCCAAAGAAGATCCGGGATCGCATCCCGCAGATGCATGGCCCAGGAGATATCCCCGGGGATGAGCACCGTGTCTTCCGGCCGGATCAGCTCCCGCCATCGCTCCTGCAGTTTTTCTGTATGACGCACCCAGGGGCCGCCGTAGATATCCATGGGCTTATCCACCTGTCCCCCGAAGGTGAGATGGAGATCCCCGATCGCATATAAACTCATTCTTCCCTTTGTATTTCCCCGGCCAGGTCCTGAACGCTGCGCAGCGTCCGCTGAATGCTGCGCGTTCTGGTCCCAACCAGTTTATCCAACTCTTCGTTGGCCTGATTCAGGCGCTGCTGGGTCGCGGCCAGCACATCGCCGAACTTGTCGAATTCACTCTTGACGGCGCCCAGTATGTTCCACACCTGTCCCGAATGCTTCTGGATGGCCAGGGTCTTGAACCCCATCTGCAGACTGTTCAGCAGAGCCGCCATGGTGGCCGGTCCGGCTACCATCACCTTGTTTTCTCTTTGAAGCGTCTCCATGGCGCCCAGATTCACCGCTTCGGCGTACAAGCCCTCGAAAGGCAGGAACAGCACGGCAAAATCCGTGGTGCCCGGCGGATCGATATACTTGTCATGGATGTCTTTGGCGGATTTGCGCAGGGCATCCACCAGCACGCGGCGGGTCTGAACGATGGCCTGCTGATCGCCTGTTTCGTAGGCGTTCATCAGATTGGCATAGGTATCGCCGTGAAATTTTGCGTCGATGGGCAGCCAAATAGTCTGGCCTCCGTCTCCGGGCATCTTAACGGCAAACTCCACCCGCTCGTTGCCCTCCCGGCGGGTACAGACGTTCTCCTCGTACTGCTCCTTCGACAGGATCTGTTCCAGGATGGCGCCTAATTGTATTTCTCCCAGGATCCCCCGGGTCTTGACGTTGGACAGCACCTTTTTCAGGTCGCCCACGCCGGAGGCCAGTGTTTGCATCTCACCCAGTCCCCTGTAGACCTCTTCCAGGCTTTTACGCACGGATTCGAAGGATTTGCTGATCCGTTCTTCCAGGGTCTGCTGAAGCTTTTCATCCACGGTCTGACGCATGCGCTCCAGCTGCTGATGGTTGTCCTGCTGCAGGAAAGAAAGGCGGTTTTCCATGGTCACTCGTATGTTATCCAGCTTCTGCTCGTTTTGCATCGCCCCTTCCGTCATGGTCTGATGGAGGGTCTGGAAGCTCATCTGCATATAGGAAGTCAATTCCTTCCGATTTTCCCGCAATTCACGGCGAAAAACGGATACCATCCAAAGGAGTATCATAATAAGTATTATGGCAACTCCCAGAGTGACGGCCATTGCAAGGTTTTCTGTCATAGCTTCCTCCCTTTCCGCATCGATATATTATATCACATGAGAAAGCTTGCCGCCAATATGACAGCAAGCTTTCCGAACGTTTTCAAATCACGGCAGCCTATGCCCCTGCAGGCCTGTGTTTTCTGGTCCGCATCAACTGCAAGGCGATCATGAGACCGACGACGGCCAGTCCCACCACATCGGTCATAGTGCCCGGAATGATCATGCCCAGGCCGGCGGCAATAAAGATGATCCGCTCATACCATGTACAATGATCCTGAACGTAGCCGGCCAGTCCGCCGGACAGCGAATACATGCCAAGCAGTGCGGTCCCTACGTTTTGCGCCACAGCGAAGAATGTGGTGTCGATCATGAGCATGGAAGGATTAAGTACAAAGATATAGGGTACGATAAACGCGCCGATGGCGATTCGTGTGGCGGTCACCCCCGTCTTAAAAGGTTCTCCCTTGGCAATCGCCGAGCCGGCCATGGCCGCCAGCGCCACCGGCGGTGTGATATCCGCCACGATCCCGAAATAGAACACGAACAAATGGGCGCTCATGACGATGGGCATCGTTGAGGTTTCCAGTCCGTTCATCGTCGTAAGGAG
>JAAYDG010000121.1 GCA_012729355.1 Clostridiales bacterium | reverse complement strand
TCGACGAATTAAATATTTCGCTGGGAATTTTCCGCAATCACCTCGCAATGGTGGATGAATTGCTGAATGGATTTAATGCTACCAAATTCTATGTCGGAGAGTCGTTGGAGCGTCTGCACTGCTTAAATATTGCTGCTGAATATGTGCAGAGCAATAAAGAAATGGAGACACGCTTTATGGGCCTGACTCGCAGGCTTAAGAGCGCATACACCATTTGCTTCCCATCCGGCGAACTGACTGATGTCGAAACAGCAAAGGCACAGTTCTATCTTGCCATACGCTCGATTATCTACAAACAGACGAAAGGAGATGCTCCTGATGCTGAAATTATGAATCGTGTGGTTGAGAAGATGGTGCAAGATGCCATTACTTGTACCGGCATTGAGGACATTGTCAATGCTGATAGTCCGGAAGATTTGTTTGGCGAAGAAGTGATGAAACAGCTGGATGAGATCAATTTGCCGATTTCCAAATTCAATGCGCTGTTGAAGCTGCTTCGCAAGGCCATATCCGGCTACGGAAAAGTCAACATGGTCAAAGCGATTGAGTTTGACAAACGTCTGAGAGTTGTCATTGATAACTACAACAATCGCGATAAATTGGTATTCACCAGCGAGGTCGTCGCTGATTTTATCAACGGACTGTCGGACGAGCTGGTTAAAATATTCTCCGACCTCCATGCAGACAAGACTTCTTTCGAGGCCTTGGGCATCTCATACGAAGAGAAGGCTTTCTTTGACATTCTCGTCAAAGTCCGCGACGATCACGACTTTCCCTATGCAGATGACAAATGCCTGTTGCTCGCCAAAGAAATAAAGAATCTTGTAGATGACAAAGCACAATTCGCCGACTGGTCTACCCGTGCCGACATCAAAAACCAATTGAATATGGACTTGACCGTACTGCTGTATAAGAACGGCTATCCGCCCGAATGGGACGAGGAAGTGTTCGAAAGGGTGCTGGAGCAGGCGGAAAATTTTAAGAAATATTCGGATGAACTTGATAAAGGGTTTTCACAGTGATTCGGTATATCTTAGATTACAGCCTACTCTTTTCCAATCACACTCGCCGGCTCCGCCCCGGCAATGATCTCTTCTCGGGTGTATCGTCCGAAGTCCTCGGTGAACCAGCGATGTGCGGAGATCATGGCGAAAAGGATCGTAATGGAGACCGGGACCGCGGTGATGATCAGCATGGCCTGGAGACCGCCCAGGGGCGTGCCGCCGGGGATGCTCTGCCCGGCATAGAGCAGGCAGAGAGGCGCTACAGCCAGCATCACGGCCCAGAACAGTCGAAGATTTCTGGCGGGGTCTTCTCCGACCTTCAGCCCCAGGGTCGAGGCTTCCGCCAGCGTGTAGGTGGCCGAGTCCATGGTGGTCACCAGAAGAAGGAATCCGGAAATGAACCAGAGAGCAAGCACAGCCTTTCCCAGGGGCAGCGATAGGGACAGTTCGGAAATGATCTGGCTGACGCCCTGATCGGCCATGGTCTGCACGATATCGACGGCGCCGGTGAGGTGTGCGTGGAGTCCGTAATTGGAAATGGTTCCGAAGAAGAGGAACGATCCGACGGAACCGGCAACCACCACGCCGCCGACCACGGATCGAACGGTTCTGCCTCTGGAGATCTTGGCAATAAAGATCCACATCCAGGGCGCCAGGCCGATCCACCAGGCCCAATAGAAAACGGTCCAGTCCTGAGGGAATCCGCCGCCTCGAATGGGATCCAGGTAGGTGAGCATCAGCGCAAACTTGTCGGCCATGATGCCCAGGGATTGGAAGGTGTTCGAAAGGGAAAACAGCGGGGAGCCCATTAAGAAGATGAGGCACAGCGTCAGGGAAAACCAGGTGGTCATGCGGGACAGGTTTTGCATGCCCTTTTCAATGCCGATGTAGGTGCTGGTGGCAAAGGTGAGGGTGGTGAGACCGATCAGCAACGCGTAGGCCAGAAAGGTTTCGCTGGTGCCGATGGAGTTGGCCAGGTTATTGGCCAGCATGGGAATGCCTGTGCCGTATGTAATGGTCAGTCCGCCCAGAATACCGATGATAAAGACGATATTGATGATCCTGCTGAGGATCCCTTGGGTGCTGCCGGGCAGGACGCCGCTGCAGACGGCCTGCAGGTTGAGACCTTCTTTTCTGCGTACGTAATATCTGTAAGCCAGGGGAACGGTGCCTGCGGCGTAGACGCTCCAGGCCGGAAAGCCCCAGTGGAAAAAGCTGTAGGGTACGGCAATCTCCAGGGCTTCCGGTGACAGAGCTTCGTATCCGAAAGGCGGCCACTGGATATAATAGACCCATTCGATGGCCGACCAGTACAGGATGCTGGTGCCCATGCTGGCGCAGAAGATCATGGCCGCCCAGCCGTAGGTGCTGTAGGCAGGTTTTTCTTTCCCCAGCCGGATGCAGCCATACTTGGAAAAGCCGAACCAGAGCACCAGCGCCAGGCACAGGATGACGATGAGAAGAAAATAAAATCCAAGGGCGCTGCAGATCCACACCCGGATGCCGTTCAACGTGTCGGTGGTTGCAGCGGGTGCAAGCATGCTGGCCACCACCAGGATGCTCAGAAGGATGAAGCTGACGGCCAGGGCCGTCACATCCAGACGGATTTTTTTTGCGTCCATAGAAACGATTCCTCCGCTCGTTGGGAAGGGTAATTGTTGAAGCTACCGTTTGAGGTAGTCGGAGACCAGGTTCATGAGCATTTCTATGCCGATGGGCAGCGCTTCTTCGTTGACTTTGAATTTTGCATTGTGATGATGGGCGTCGGTTCCTTTGGCCGGATCGCCCATACCGATGAAGAAGTAGAACCCGGGCCCGTACTGCAGGAATTCGGCAAAGTCGTCACCGCCCATCATGGCCACATTTTTCGTGACCACATGTTCGGGGCCGACGAGGGTTTCGGCCGTCTCCAGGGCCAGCGCTGTCAGTGCTTCGTCATTATTGAGCAGTGAATTGCCGCACTTCAGTTCGATTTCGCAGGTGCAGCGGCACAGGGCGCAGGCCTGCTCCACCATTTCCCGGAACCGGGCGTGGACCGCCTCGTGGCCTTCGTGCAGGCAGCGGATCGAGCCTTCCATTTCCAGGTCGTCGGGTACGATGATTTCCTTTTGTCCGGCGTGGATCATGCAGCAGGTGATGACGGTGGGCTGGAATACGTCCTGTTCCAGGGTGTGGAAGCTTTTGATGGCCGATAATACGTAAGTGGCCGCGTCGATGGGATTGATCGCACCGTGGGGTTCGCCGCCATGCCCGCCTTTTCCGTGGATCTTGATTTTGAAGTAATAGCTGGAGGCCATGGTGGGGCCCGGATGGATGCCGATCTTCCCCAGAGGGAAGTTCGCCCAGAGATGATACCCGAAAATAGCATCCGGCTTTCCGGTGATCTCCATCGCTCCGTCGTCGATCATGATCTGAGCGCCGGCATCCTCTTCGTTGGGCTGAAACAAAAAGACCAGTGTGCCGGGGATTTCCGCCCGATGTGCGGCCCAGATTTTCGCGGCGCCCAATAGCATGGCCGTGTGACCGTCGTGGCCGCAGGCGTGGGCGATGCCCGGATTTTCCGAAGCGAAAGGCTCCCCGCTGTCTTCCTGAATGGGCAATGCGTCGATATCTGCTCGGAGGATCACTCTCTTTCCCGGTTTTCCGCCTTTCAGGATGCCGATCACGCCGGTTCCACTGCAGGTATGGACTTCGTCCAGATCCAAGGATTCCAGATAGTCTTTCACGATGCCCGAAGTCCGGAATTCCTTGAATCCCAGTTCCGGGTGACGGTGGAAGTCTCTGCGCAGTTCGATGACTTCCGGTCGGATGGCTTCGATTTCTTTTTTGATTTTCATGTGTATCTCCTTTGTATGAGTCCGATGGATTGTCTACGAATCCATAAATCTCGTAATCAGTTTCATCTGCATTTCCATGCCGGTGACCAGCGCGTCTTCGTTGAGCTTGAATTTTGTGTTGTGATTGGGCACATCGGTACCTTTTTCGGGATCGGCCATGCCGATAAAATAGTACATGCCCGGAATGCGTACGGAGAACTCCGCAAAGTCGTCTCCGCCCATCACTGCCACGTCCCGGGTGCGCACGTTGTCGGCTCCCACCACTTCTCCGGCGACCTCCCGGGCCAGTTCAAAGAGCGTATCGTCGTTGGCCAGCAGGGAGTTGCCGCATTTCAGTTCGATCTCGCAGGTGC
>JAAYDG010000120.1 GCA_012729355.1 Clostridiales bacterium | reverse complement strand
GCAGATTCTCGAACGGATGTTTGCATACGCCAAAGAACGGATCGATATGGAATTTCTGACCACGGTGGAAACCGTGGAGCCCGTCGAGGGCGGCTTTGTGGTGCGCACAGACAAAGGAACGTCCTATTCCTGCAAAGACCTGGTGCTTGCCACCGGGCGCAGCGGGTCCAAATGGATTTCGGGCGTTTGTCGGAAGATGGGCATTTCCATGCAGAGCAACCGCGTGGACATCGGACTTCGGGTAGAACTTCCCGCAGTCATCTTCAAGCACATCACAGACGAGGTCTACGAAAGTAAGATCGTCTACAAGACCGATAAATACAACGATAAAGTGCGTACGTTCTGTATGAATCCCTACGGTGAAGTCGTGTCGGAAAACACGAACGGCATCGTTACCGTCAACGGCCACAGCTATGCGGACGAAGGCCTTCATACCGAAAACACCAACTTTGCGCTTCTGGTATCCAACAACTTTACGGAGCCGTTTCGCAACAGCAACGAGTACGGGGAATCCATCGCTCGCCTGTCCAACATGCTGGGCGGCGGCGTGCTGCTCCAAAAGTTCGGAGACCTGGTGAAGGGACGCCGCTCCAACGAACATCGCATGGCCAAATGCTTTACCCGGCCCACATTGAAAGCCACCCCCGGCGACCTGAGCCTGGTGATGCCCAAACGACAGTTGGACGACATCATAGAAATGATCTATGCGCTGGACAAGATCGCTCCGGGAACAGCCAATGAAGATACGTTGCTCTACGGTGTGGAAGTGAAATTCTATAATTCCATGGTGAAAGTCGATCACAACCTGGAGACGAAAATCAAAGGCCTGTACGTTCTGGGCGACGGATCGGGTGTCACCCATTCTCTGTCACAGGCCAGCGCCAGCGGGATCCATGTGGCAAGATTGCTGGCTGAAAAATATTCCTGAACAACGAATGGCATTCATCAAACTGCCGGGTCCGTGAAGCGGGCCCGGCAGTTTTGTATCAGAACCATTTTTTCTTTTTAAAATAGAGGAAAAGGCCCAGACCGATGGATATGCTGACCAGAATGACCATCGGATATCCCAGATCCCATTCGTATTCCGGCATGCGCAGGTTCATTCCATACCAGCCGGCCAGCAGTGTCAGCGGCAAAAAGATCACTGTGACGACGGTGAATACTTTCATGATTTGGTTTTGCTCGATGTCGATCTGGGACTGATAGGCTTCTCGGATCTGCGATACCCGATCCTGCATGTTCACCACGTTGGCCAGAAATCGTGCGGTTCGGTTGCTGAGTGTTTCCAGGCGCCGTATCTCTTCTTTTGAAAGAAGTCCGTTTTCGTTTTCCTCCAGATCTTCGAAGATCGAGATGAATTGCTCGTAATAACGCTTCAGATTCAGCAGTTCTTTGCGAAACGCGATGATTTCTTTTAAATGGTTTTTTCGCGAGTCCAGCAGGATATCGTCATCTGCCTGGATGATGCGGTCCTCTGTTTCGTCCAGATGCATCATGTCATCCTTCAGGAGGCGGGACAGGAATTCCACAAAGGCCTGTTCGTTGGTTTCCCGTTCATTAAAGATCTTCAGCGCCTTTTCCAGGGACATATCGTTTTCGCAAAACACGAAAAAATCCTCACTGTCCAGGTACAAAAGCATTTGGGAGGTTTCTGTTTTTTCGTTGGAAATATCGTACCATTCGAAGGCGATGATATTGAAATCGGGAAAGCTTTCAAAAGTATGGATTTCCCGTTCGGCGATATAGGCGATCACGCGCTTGTCCAAAGAGGTTTCCACCTCCCGGATTCGATCCAGCGGTAGTACTTTCTGCATCTCAGATCGCTCCTGCTTCCACTCTGGGGATCACGACGGATCCATTGGGGATGACCAGTATACGCTGATGATCCAATTTGGCTGCAGCCAGCAGTTCCTCCATGTCCCGATACACTTCGATGCCCATTTCTGCGGCGTCGGCCGCATTCAGTTCCGACAGCATCATGATTCGGTATCTGCGTGCCTGCTCGCAGTTCAGATAGAAAATATATCCCGGTATGGTAAAGTTCTTTCGGAGTGCGCTGTCCAAAGTTCCTTCCTTCAGCGGGCGTATCCAGTCGAAGTATTCAGCGGGACCGCCACCGTCCCTGCATTCGGCCGCCAGGATCAGCGTACCGCCGTTTTTCAGCGCAGGTTCTACGTTATCGATCACCTTGCTGCCTTGGTAGAGGGACATGTCTTTGGGGAATCCGCCGCAGCTTGTGATCACGGCGTCGGCCTGGCAGGGGATGGAAACAGAATACATTTCATCCGCCAGAACGCAGGCCTGCTCCCAGGACTCAAACAGGTCGCCCGACAGGATATGGGCGAGCTCCATCTCGGTGTTCATCACTAAATTGATCGTAAAGACATGCTTCAGGAAAGCGGCGCCTTCGCACATATCTTCGTGAATGGGATTTCCTTCGAGCACTGCGTTTCCGATCAGCGGATTGGATCGGGATGCTTGGGGATCCAAGGCATGAGCGTGGTTCTGACGAATGGCTTCCGCCGATGCAACACCGGGTAGGATGCTCTTTCGTCCGCCGCCGAACCCGGCCATCACGTGATGCGTACAGGCGCCCAGTGTAATGACTTTGCGCGAAGCCACCAGGGGATTGACGCGCACCCGGGTCCCCCGGGTCGTCGTGCCGATTTGGACCAGATCCTCGGACCGGCAGTCGTGGTTGACGACTTCGATACGATCCATAACAGAGGGAGAGACCAGCTCTGTCAGAATGTCCGGACCGTCTCCATCGTGGGTGCCGTTGGCGATGACGATGGTCATGTCCTCGTTTCGTACGCCGCAGGTTTGGCTCAGATAGTCGATCAGGTGGGGGAGGACCAGATCCTGACGCATCCAGGAGCGGCTTCGATCGGACACGACGATGGCCAGACGGTCTCCCCGACGGGTAAACGCCGCAAGGGAAGGGCCGCCCAGCGGCCGTTCCAGTGATGCAAAGAGAGCCTGTCGGATATCTCTTACAGGCTCTGTGGCGTTTCCGTACAATTCCCCGATGATAGTCGTTTCGTCGATTTGAAAACCGACGGATCGGTCTCCGTAGCGGAAAGAATAGGATTTCATGGCAGGTCCTCTTAATGGTCTACTGCAGTACGGCTGTTTCCTGAAGATGATCCAACACGTTCTGGGCCTGGACCATCATCATCAGATAAGGCTTGCCGTAATGTGTTTTAAACTGGGTATAGTCTTCCGTCCCGGAGTATTTCAGGAAATATTCTCTCAAATCCGCATCTTTTACTTCCATTTCGAGTTCTTCGGCAATGGCCTGGATGATCAGGTAAAACGTCCCCGTTCTCGTATTGGCTTCTTTCCCGTTGGTCAGAAGTTCTTCCGTATTTGCGACGCCCGCGTAGACGGGGAGAAATTCGGTCAACTCCATGTTGTAATAGTCCGCATACTCTTCGTAGTAGCGCAGCATGGATTTTTCCTGGTAGCTCAGCATGCTTTCCGGAAGTTCCGAAACTGTGCTGTTGTCGATGATATAGTCTTGTATGTAGGCGGATACAGCGCTGTCGCGAAGATCGTCACGGATGCCGTTCTGCATGTCCTGCACGGTGGACCACCCCCGGGATTCGGAAAAGTTCTCCTGCACGAAGAGGTCGTCGACGACAGGTTCCTTGTATTCCACGATATGGTTGATCGTGGTGACAAAGACGGCGTCTTTTCCGTTCAAATGAGCATTCCCGCTTTCTTCCGTTCCGTAATCTTCGGGGAAGGTGACCTCTACGTCGAAGGTCTCTCCCGGCGTATGGCCGACGAGCTGCTCCAGGAAATCGTCGATGTAACTGGTGTATCCGATGATCACATCCACGCCGGTTCCGCCGGTATTGCCCCCTTCGAATTCCACACCGTCCACGGATCCCACGTAGTCGATATTCACAGTGTCTC
>JAAYDG010000119.1 GCA_012729355.1 Clostridiales bacterium | reverse complement strand
GATCGTGGATCGCCATTTCCGAAAGCATTTTGCGGTTGACTTCGACGCCGGCTTTGCGCAGCCCGTCCATCAGACGACTGTACGATATTTCGTTGGCTCTTGCCGCAGCATTGATCCGCGTGATCCAAAGTCTGCGGAACTCTCTTTTTCTGAGCTTTCTGCCTTGATACGCCGAGCGAAGGGAGCGCATGACAGCGGTATTAGCCGCCCGAAAGACCTTGCCTTTTTTTCCGTAAAATCCCTTTGCCAGTTTCAGCACCTTTTTGTGCTTTCTCTTCGTATTTATGCCTCTTTTGACTCTTGCCATGATTTCCTACCTCCTACTTTCCCACCAATACGCTCTTGATTCTCTTGTGATCCGCTTTGCTCAAAATAGTGGACTGACGCAGACCTCTTTTTCTCTTCGGCGTCTTTTTCGTGAGGATATGGCTCTTATAGGCCTTATTTCTCTTTATCTTACCGGTTCCCGTAATCTTAAATCTTTTCATCGCTCCCCGATGGGACTTCATCTTGTTTTTCGCCATTTTGATTTGCTTCCTTCCTCTGATCTATTTTTTCTTTTTCTTTCTGCTCTTTTTCTCTATCTTTTTCCGATTTCGGTGCAAGGACCATCGACATGTTCCGTCCTTCCAGTATAGGATGCTTTTCAATCGTTCCGATCTCTTCGACCATGGCGCAAAAGCGCAGCATCGTTTCCCGTCCTTTGCTCACATAGCCCATTTCCCGGCCGCGAAAACGCATGCTGATCTTGACTTTATCGCCGGCATCGAGAAACTTGAGCGCATTGTTGGCTTTTGTCACCAGATCGTGTTCCTCCGTAAAGATCCCCAGTCGGATCTCTTTGATCTCGATGATTTTCTGCTTCTTCCGCGCCTCTTTTTCTTTTTTCTGCTGTTCGTAGCGATATTTCCCGTAATCCATGATCTTGCATACGGGCGGAGCCGCGTTCGGCGAAATATTCACCAAATCCAAGTTTTGCTCCTCAGCCGTCGCTCTGGCTTCCTGGATACTCACAACGCCCAGCTGGTTTCCTTCCGAATCGATAAGTCGCACTTCTTTTGCTCTTATCTGATCGTTGATAAGATTTCCTTTACTAATTGTTTTGCACCTCCGGTCCATTAAAAAAAGCGGATGCCGAAGCTCCGCCCTGCAACCCGTTCTGTGTACGGATCATTATGACCGACCCAAGCAGCCGAAGCTCTAAGGTGAGAGGCGGAAACCTCTGCTTATTACCTGAGAACAGTATCATATTATCAAGCCCTTTGTCAACTATATTCTTTCGTTTGGCTCATTTGGAAATGATTGCGAACATTTGTTTACATTCTCTGCAGCTTATGATATAGTAACGCTGTAGCATTATTGTCTTCATTATCGTGCAGTGAATACCTTCAGTTACGGGAGTGCAGAAATGACCCAATTATCCACCCGCGAAAAAAAGATCCTCGATTACATGCGTGCCGAAATCAAAAAGAAGGGCTATCCTCCCACGGTCAGAGAAGTCTGTGCCGCTTTGGGGATCCGCTCCACGTCCACTGTCCACAAAGCATTGGCATCCCTGGAAGAACAGGGATTTATCCGAAAGGATCCAAGTAAGCGCCGGGCGGTGGAAATCCTCTCCTGCGAAGGAGAGGATACGCCGGCTCGGAAAAGTACCGGTCCCGGAAGAGATTCGGATCCCGCGGAGCGATCCGACATCGTGGAAATCCCAGTAGTAGGGCGCATCGCCGCAGGATCGCCGATTCTGGCGGAAGAGGACATCGAAGAATCCATTCCGGTCCCTTCCAGATTTCTGGGGAAAGGCACTCATTTCATGCTTACCGTAAAGGGAGAAAGCATGATCGAAGCGGGGATATTCGACGGAGATTATCTGCTGGTCCATATGCAGAACACGGCCGAAAACGGAGACATCGTCGTTGCGATGATCGACGGCTTCGAAAGCGAAGCCACCGTCAAAACCTTCTACAAAGAAAAGGACCACGTTCGCCTCCAGCCGGAAAACCGATCCATGAACCCGATCCTTGTCAAAGAAGTCAAAGTATTGGGACTCGTCAAAGGCGTATTCCGCTATCTGTCCTGATTGATCGACGATCACCCATAGCATAAAGGGATGTCTCATCTGACAGCGCCGGAGCAAAATAGAAATGGCTTCCCTTCTGATTCGCGAGGTAGTATAATTCAATAAGATTGAAATACCAATCTGTATTTATGAATCTGAGGAGGGAATAAAATGAAAAAATTGCTCGTTATACTGTTGGCCTTTGTTATGGTACTGGGCCTCGCCGCCTGCGGCGGGGAGGAACCCGCGGAAGAACCGGAAGCCGGCTCCGAAATCGCCATGATTACCGACCTCGGCTCGATCGATGACAAGTCTTTCAACCAGGGCACCTGGGAAGGCATCGTCGCATACGCGGAAGAAAACGGCATCACTCACAAATATTATAAACCGACCGAGCAAAGCACCGACGCTTACCTGGCTGCAATCCAGCTGGCTGTCGAAGGCGGCGCAAAGGTCATCGTCACCCCGGGATTTCTCTTTGAAGAGCCCATCTTCCTGGCGCAGGATCTGTATCCCGAGGTCACTTTTATCCTGATCGACGGAAATCCTCACAACACGGACTACAGTGTATACCACACTGCTTCCAACACCGTAGGCA
Source organism: Clostridiales bacterium (assembly GCA_012729355.1). Lineage (GTDB taxonomy): Bacteria > Bacillota > Clostridia > Peptostreptococcales > Anaerovoracaceae > UBA10908. The sequence continues at coordinate 5,649 of JAAYDG010000119.1, read as the reverse complement.
TTGTCTTTGCGGAAGAGGAAGTCGGCTACTTGGCAGGGTATGCGGCGGTCAAAGACGGCTATACGAAACTTGGGTACATGGGTGGTATGGCTGTTCCCGCTGTTATACGTTATGGCTACGGATTCGTTCAGGGTGCGGAAGCGGCCGCTGCGGAAATGGGGATCACCAGCTTGGATCTGAAATATTTCTATACGGGCAACTTCGATGCAACGCCTGAAAATCAGACACAGGCGGCATCTTGGTATGCAGAAGGTGTTGAAGTCATCTTCGCTGCCGGCGGCCTGGTCGGAAACTCTGTGATGTCGGCTGCGGAAGCAGCAGGGAAAGCGGTCATCGGCGTCGATGTCGACCAAAGCGTTGAATCCGACACGGTGATTGTTTCCGCCATGAAAGGTCTTGCAACCTCCGTATGGGATAATTTGGATGCGTATTACAACGGTACGTTCCCCGGAGGAGAAGGACTCGTTTACGGAGCATCCAACGACGGTGTATCCCTGTCGATGGACTCTGCTAAATTCACAACATTCTCGCAAGCGGACTACGATGCACTTTTTGCAAAGCTTGCAGACGGCTCCGTCTCTATAAAGAATGATACGGACGCAGCACTGCCCACCGATCTTGGCCTTTCGATCGTCAAAATTACGCTGGTTGAATAACCGGGACACTTGGACCAACAAATGCGCACAGGCGGAGATTTATCCGCCTGTGCTTCTTTTTTTTTATTTGTAATTCATGTATAATGTACGCGATGGGAGTCATGCAAACAGTGGAACATGGAGGCCCGAATGGAACATATTATCGAAATGTTGAATATCACCAAGGAATTCCCCGGCATCCTTGCCAACGACAACATCACGCTCCAACTGCGAAAGGGAGAGATCCACGCTTTGCTCGGAGAAAACGGCGCGGGAAAATCCACGCTGATGAGTGTTCTCTTTGGTCTCTATCGCCCGGAAAAAGGGACCATCAAAAAAGAAGGCCGGGAAGTAGAAATCAGGAACCCAAACGACGCGAATAATCTTGGCATCGGCATGGTCCACCAGCACTTCAAGCTGGTGCATAATTTCACCGTTTTGGAAAACATCATACTCGGCGCAGAGACCACAGCGAACGGCCTTCTCAAGATGGATGAGGCAAGAGAAAAAGTGGTAGCTCTTTCAGACCGCTACGGTCTTTTTGTCGATCCCGATTTGGAAATCCAAGATATCACAGTGGGAATGCAGCAGCGCGTAGAAATTTTAAAAATGCTCTACCGGGACAATGAAATATTGATCTTCGATGAACCGACGGCGGTGCTGACGCCTCAGGAAATCGAGGAGTTGATGAAGATCATGAAAGGCCTTTGTTCGGAAGGCAAATCGATCCTCTTCATTACCCATAAGCTGAATGAAATCAAAGAAGTTGCAGACCGATGCACCGTACTCCGCAAAGGAAAGCTCATCGGAACCATCGATGTGGAGTCGACGTCCAAAGAAGAAATGTCGGAGATGATGGTGGGCCGCAAGGTGGAATTCGCCGTAGAAAAAGGAGTCGCTAACCCTGGGGAACCCGCCTTGGAAGTACGGAATCTCACTGTGGGAGACAAACACCATGCCAAGAAGAAGGTCAAAGACATATCCTTCATCGTAAGAAAGGGCGAAATCGTTTGCATTGCGGGAATCGACGGCAACGGACAATCAGAACTCGTCTATGCCCTGACCGGCCTGCTGCCGATCGAGGAAGGACAGATCCTTTTGGATGGAAACGACATCACCCACGCCACGATTCGAAATAGAAACAAAAACGGAATGAGTCACATCCCCGAAGACCGCCAGAAATACGGTCTGATTTTGGATTTCAACTTAGCGGAGAATTTGGTGTTGAAAAGTTACTATACACCGGAATTTCAAGAAAGAGGATTTTTAAAGTTCGATCGAATTTATGAACATGCAGAGAGCTTGATTGAGCAGTTTGACATACGCAGCGGTCAAGGAAAAACCACGCCCGCCCGCAGCATGTCCGGCGGAAACCAACAGAAAGCGATCTTGTCCAGAGAAATCGATCTCAATCCGGAAATTTTGATTGCAGTCCAGCCAACCCGCGGACTTGATGTGGGCGCGATCGAATATATCCATAAGCAACTTGTCGAACAGCGCGATGCAGGGAAAGCAGTGTTGCTGATTTCCCTGGAGCTGGAAGAAGTGATGAATGTAAGCGATCGGATCCTGGTGATTTATGAAGGTGAAATTGTGGGCGACTTGGATCCCCAAACGACAACTTTCCAGGAAATGGGCCTCTATATGGCGGGCAGCAAGAGAAAAGATCGGGGGGATGCAGTATGAAACCGTATACGATAAAAGACAGAGCGAATACCTTGCTCCGGTCCACCGCTTTCTCCCACGGTTCCGCATCTGTCATCGCTATTCTCTCCGGGTTGCTCTTTGGATTTATCATCCTGCTCATAAGCAACCCGTCCCAGGCGTTTGATGGATTCATCATCATCATGAAAGGCGGGTTTTCAACCGGCGCCAAGGGAATCGGCCAAGTCCTGTATTTCGCCACACCGTTAATCCTTACAGGCCTTTCCGTGGGGTTTGCCTTTAAAACCGGACTTTTCAACATCGGTGCTGCCGGACAGTTCGTGATGGGCTCATTTACGGCTATTTTCATCGGCGTCAGATGGACATTCCTGCCTGCGCCCTGGCACTGGATCGTCGCGTTGATCGGCGCTGCTGCCGTAGGAGGATTGTGGGCGCTGATCCCCGGATTGCTGAAGGCTTTCTTCAATGTGCACGAAGTCATATCGACCATTATGATGAATTACATCGGTATGTACCTCGCAAATCTGCTCGTAAAATTGACCGTCTATGACTCGCTGAAAAATCTGTCCATGAACACTGCGGAAACGGCAACGCTTCCGAAAGGCGGACTGGACAATATTTTTTACAACATAAGAGGCGGCTCGGGAACCATCGACCTGTCGACTGTGAATTCCGGCATCTATATTGCGATCGGGATCGCGATCCTCATGTATATCGTCTTGAACAAAACGACCTTCGGATATGAGTTGAAGGCCTGCGGCTTCAATCAGAACGCCAGCAGGTACGCTGGAATCAACGAAAAACGCAGCGTGGTGCTATCCATGGTCATAGCCGGCGCGCTTGCCGGGCTGGGAGGCGGTCTTTTGTATCTTTCAGGAGCGAACGGCCGGCATCTCAAAGTGATCGACGTTCTTGCCATGGAAGGCTTTAATGGGATTCCGGTTGCCCTCCTGGGGTTGTCAAACCCGATCGGTATCATTTTTTCTGCGATTTTCATCTCCTACATCACACAAGGAGGCAATTATCTGCAATCCATGGATTTCGTTACAGAGGTCATCGACATCATTATTGCCTGCATCATCTATTTCAGCGCATTTGCCTTAATCATCAGAGGGATCATCGCAAAGATATTGAAGTCGAGAAAATCGGAAGAAGGAGACCTGTAAATGGATATTCTGTTTCTTGTGGCTCAACAGACCATGTATTTTTCGATTCCACTTCTCATTGTTGCCCTCGGCGGCGTATTTACCGAACGCGGCGGCGTTACCAATATCGCCTTGGAAGGCATGATGATCATGGGCGCTTTCACCAGCATCCTGTTCATCAATAAAATGGGAGGCGTTATGAGTGGACAGCTTCTCCTCCTGGTTGCCATTCTGATTGCCGTACTGACGGGGATCCTCTTCTCCTTGTTCCACGCCTATGCGTCGATCAACATGAAGGCGGATCAGATCATAAGCGGAACGGCGCTCAATATGTTCGCTCCCGCATTTGCCATATATGTCGCCCGTATGATCCAAGCGAACGGAGTCCAGCAGATCACCTTTGCCAACACATTCCGCATCACAAAGGTTCCGGTTCTGGGCGATATTCCTGTTATCGGCGGAATGTTTTTCAGAAACGCTTACATCACGACCTATCTCGGCTTGCTCATTTTGATCGCTTCGGTCATCGTGATTTACAAGACCCGTTTCGGCTTGCGACTGCGGGCTTGCGGGGAGCATCCCCATGCAGCCGATTCCGTCGGCATCAATGTCTATAAAATGCGATACATCGGGGTCATGATCTCGGGTGCCCTTGCAGGCTTGGGCGGGTTGGTCTTCGTTGTGCCCACTTCGACACAGTTCAATGCCACCGTCTCCGGGTATGGATTCCTGGCTTTGGCGGTGATGATTTTCGGACAGTGGAAACCCAAGCGTGTTCTCTTTGCGGCGTTCTTCTTTGGATTGATGAAAACGATCGCTTCCGCTTACTCTGTGATACCGATCCTCTCCACGATGGGCATACCAAGCGATGTGTTCAAGATGGTTCCTTTTATTGCCACTTTGATCGTACTGGCCTTCACCTCGAAGGCTTCGCAGGCGCCACGGGCGGCAGGTCAACCTTATGACAAAGGAAGCCGATGAAAAAGTCGCTCTATGGCATTACAGGGCGATCATAAAAGGAACCATGATCGGCACACATACCGATACGATGCCGCCGCTGACCATCCCGTAAAAAACCAATCTGTGATCTCCGGTTATGGCGGCCGCCGCAACGGACGGATTCATGGCGGCGGAACCGGCAATGCTGATCAATTCGGGCGGCTGAAAGCGCTTCCATAAGATCGGGATCAGGAACATTGCCGTGATCTCACGAAGAAGGCAGTAGACAAACGTGACGACGGACAGGGACGGCGAATACTCAAAGACCAGACCGGTAGCCAACGAATACCACCCCATGCCCGAAGCTGCCACCAGGGCGTCTTTCGCAGTAAGCGGAAGCAGAGGAGATACGAGCCATACCATGATCAGCGTCCCTGCAATGGTTGCGAAGGAATAGACGATGAGCTTCCATCCCGCCTGCTTCAACTCTTTCAGGAAATCTTTTTTCCCCATCTCGATGCTGGCGATCAGCGTCATCAGACACAGGCATACGATAATGACCGTGGAACTGAAGGAGGCAAGCTCCTGAAGATAGCCCAGACGGCCGGTCGCGAATCCCACACTCACACAGAGCAGCATGCATTTAATCATCGGCGGGACCCTTTCGTTCCTTTTCAAATCGAGTGCGCAGCAGGAGCACCATCAGGAAGGAGCCCGACATGCCCGCCGCGGCGATGAAAATACCGATGAATCCCATTTGCGAAATCGATGCCGCTACAGCGTCGTCGCTTCCCAACTGATGTCCGAGGACGAAGAGTAGCGTAAACAATAATGCGTATTGGACATTCTTTCGAAAGCGGCTTTCCCGGGGTATCCAGGAAAGCCGGGCCCCGGCTAGGATCCCGACGATCATGATAACGCCAAAGACGACCATCAACATACGCCCCACTCATTCCCTTTCATTTTCGGCAGCCCGGTTCAGCGTATCGACAACAGCCTGAGCCACGCTGCGGGCATATCGATCCGTATAGGCCGGATCGAGCATTGCAGCGCGGTCTTCCGGGTTGGAAAAAAATCCGCCTTCTACGATCACGGCCGGCATGCATGTTTTGTTCAGCACGGCATACGCTCCCTGAGCAGTGATGCCCCTGTCGGCAAGACCGATGTGCCGAAGCAGCCGGTCCAGGATATTCTGTGCCAAAGTCTTGCTCCCGACCACATAATCCGCTTCCGATTCTTTTGCAAAGTAGAACACTTGAGATCCG
>JAAYDG010000017.1 GCA_012729355.1 Clostridiales bacterium | reverse complement strand
GAAAGGAGCGAACTGTGGAATACACCTATGAATACTACCGGGAGAGTGCCGAATACATCCGTGAGGTATCCGGCGGATTCCAGCCGGAACTGGGGATCGTTCTCGGGACCGGCCTGGGAGAATATGACCGAAATGTCCGGGATCCCATCGAAATTCCTTACAAAGATATCCCGAATTTTCTGGTGTCGACAGCGCCGGATCACGCCGGCAAGCTGATACTCGGTACGATCGAAGGACACAAAGTATGCTGCATGTCCGGACGGTTTCATTCGTACGAGGGCTATACCTTCCAAGAACTGGCCGCTCCGGTCCGGGTCCTGAAGATCCTCGGGATCCAAAAGCTGATCCTCACCAATGCAGCCGGCGCCATCAATACTTCCTACCAGGTGGGGGATATCATGGTCATCAAAGACCACATCAAATTCATGGGGCTCTCTCCCATGGTCGGTCCGAATATTGCCGAGTTCGGCCCGCGGTTCTTCGACACGGGGAACATGTATGACCGGGATCTGCGAAAGCTCGCCCTGGATTGCGCCGGTCAAACGACACTCAATGTCCACGAAGGCGTATACTTCTTCTTTGGCGGACCGCAGTACGAAAGTCCGGCGGAAATTCGCGCGGCCAGGATCCTGGGCGGTGATGCAGCGGGCATGTCCACGGTCACGGAAGCGCTGACAGCGGCCCACTGCAGGATTCCTGTCCTGGGCCTGTCCGTGATGACCAACATGGCTGCCGGCGTTTTGGATCAGCCTCTGACCAGCGAGGAAGTCACCGAAACATCCCTTCGCATCGCCGGGGAATTCGAGAAGTACTTTACAGAAATACTCAGGAGGATATCGTGAAAAGACTGTTGAAAAACTGTGATATCCTGGCAGGATCGCCGGCGGAGGGGAAGGTAATCCGAAACGGTTACCTCGGGATCGACGGTCCGACGATCACGTATATCGGCGCCGAAATGCCGACGGACGGATACGATGAGGCCAAGGATATGAAAGGCTGCCTGCTGATTCCCGGACTCGTCAACTGCCATTGCCACGCACCGATGGTGCTTCTCCGCGGCGTAGGCAGCGACCTGCCCCTTCAGGAATGGCTCTTCGGCAAAATCATGCCCGTCGAGGCGAATTTGAACGAGGAGGATATCGTTGCCGGCTCCCAACTGGCCATCCTGGAAATGCTGGCCTGCGGGATCACGTCGTTTACGGATATGTATTATTACCCGGACCAGACGGCGCAAGTGGTGATCGACAGCGGGATCAAAGCGAACCTCTGTTTGCCTCTGACCTGTCAGGATCCGGAGATGAAGGGCGAAGACTGTCAGCGCATCACCGACGCCATGGCGTTTTACAAAGCGTTCAACGGAAAAGCCGACGCAAGACTCCTGGTGGATTTCGGCATCCATTCCGAATACCTGACGACGCCCCGTACCGTGGAATACTTTTCAGCGCTTTGCAGGCAGGAGGGGGGACGCATTCACCTGCATCTTTCCGAGACCCTGCGGGAACACAAAGAGTGCAAGGAGCGATACGGAAAGACGCCGACGGAATGGTTCCGCGATCTGGGGACATTGGATTCTCCTGTGCTGGCAGCCCACTGTGTACACTGCGAAGACACGGATCTGGACATCCTTGCGGAAAAAAAGACGAGTTTCATCCACAATCCTTCCAGCAACATGAAACTGGGCAGCGGCTTCGCCCCCGTCGTCAAGGCGCTGCAAAAGGGCGTGAACGTGGTGCTCGGCACCGACGGCGCGGCCAGCAACAACAATTTAAACATGTTGGAAGAAATGCACCTGGCTGCCGTGATCCACAACGGCTATCACAGAGATGCGACAGTGGTCCCGCCCGGCGCCGTGATACGCATGGCCACCACCGCCGGTGCGAAAGCCCAGGGGCGCAGCGATACCGGGGAATTGATGGTGGGGAACAAGGCGGATATCGCAGCGGTTTCCTTTGACGCCCCCCATATGTACCCTGCGCCGGACATCCTGCCCATGCTCACGTATGCAGTCCAAGCCGGCGATGTGCAAACCACAATTGTTGACGGTAACATATTATATGACAACTCTTCATATCTGACGCTGGATGCGGAACAGGTCCGATACCATGTGGGCCGATCTGTGCGCCGCCTCCTGGGCTGAAGATAAGAAAAATAAAAGCAACAGGCGGCCATCGGGCTGCCTGTTGCTTTGCTCTTTCAACGATCACCGGCTTGGATAGAGTTGAAGAAAACTGTTGTAGTGGTCTTCCGTATAGAAAATGAGGCCGTCATCGGAATAGACCAGCCGGTTGGGACCCCGGGATTCCCGGCCGAGCGTATCGATGTCACACTCCCGGTAGGTCCGTCCTTCGCTCCGCGGCAGCAGGCCTTCGTAGTTGCCGAATACATCACCGCCTATGGCATAGCCGGGGAAGTCCACATCCGGCGATCCGCCGGACCAGCCCATCTCTTCGGCTTCCTCCTTCGTGATATAGTTGGAGGGCAGTGTGCCGTAAAGATGCAGGTACAAGGATACATCCTCGACGGAATAATACCATCCGGTTTCGTCGAGTTCCTGTTCCGGCAGTTCTGGCGGTACAGTCTGCCGGATTCCGGCCCACAGGACCAGCACTGCCAGCAGGAGCAATACGATTGTTCGTAGCACTTTCATGGGTGCATTATACCATGCCGCGTGATTGAAAAACAAAGGATTTCCATCTATAATAAAACTCGGAGGACATAATATGACAAATCATAAAGAACGGCCGGACCATGATCTGGCTTTTATGCTGCAGTACGAGAATATTGCCTGGTACGAGGCCGGAGCCGTTCGGATCCTCGACCGAAGGATCTATCCGGGGAAAGTGGAATTCGTCACTTGCCGGACACACAATGAAGTCGCCAAGGCAATTACAGACATGGTGACCCAGAGTGCGGGCCCGTTCAGTGCCGCTGCCATGGGCATGGCCCTGGCGGCCTGGGAATGCCGCACATCGGATGCGGAAGGGCAGAGGCGTTATCTGGCCGGTGCGGCAGATACAATGGTAAACGCCAGACCGACGACCAGGCTGCGGATGCAACAGGTCGTAAACCGCTGTCTTTCGGCTGCGCAGATCGCGCTGGATCGGGGGATCCGCGTCGACGAAGCCGTCCGCGCGGAGGCATTGGCCATCAATGACAGACGATACAGCAGAGTGGCCCGGATCGCATCCTACCTGACCGAGATGTTTCCCGCCCACGGAACGATCATGACTCAATGTTTCGGAGAGACGATTGTGGGCATGATGCTTCGGGAAAGCCGGGAACGCGGTAAAGTCCTTCGGGTGTTCTGTCCCGAGACCAGGCCCTATTTTCAGGGAGCAAGGCTGACCGCAACCGTGGTGCGGGATATGGGCTTCGATGTGACGGTGATCACTGATAATATGCCTGCCTACGTCATGAAAAAAGAGCGGGTGGATGTCTTTACTTCGGCGGCGGATGCCATCTGTCTGGACGGACACGTGGTCAACAAGATCGGCACGTATCAAATCGCTATCGCGGCGCATCACCACGGTATTCCGTATTTTGTGACCGGCGCACCGGATGTCGGTCATCCGACTGTAGACACCGTCCACATTGAACTGAGGGATCCGGAATTCGTTCTTCAAGCCATGGGGGTACGAACGGCGGCAGAAGGGGTCAAAGGCTACTATCCCAGTTTTGACATTACGCCGCCCCATCTGGTCAGCGGTGTCGTAACGGATCTTGGGATCTTTGCTCCGCTGGATCTGGCCCGTTATTTTCTGGAAGGCGGCGAGGCCTCCAAAGAACTGGTCGTATAAGGGTCAGCAGCTAAACCTGTCGATTTCCGCAATGACCGAAGCGAAGAGTTTCGTGCGGTCATACAGCGTGTGGAGCAACGCAAACTCTTTCCGATCGTGTGAAAAATCCCCCACGATACCGCAGGAGCACAGGACGGGAATGTCGGCAATAGCCATGTTCCCCGAGTCTGCTGCACCGCCTCTGTAGCACTTGCCGTAGGCCGGTTGCCCCAATTCTTCGGCGATCTCGTTCACGAAGCTGTGCAGCTTCCTGATTTTGTCATTTTCCGTATATCCTTCATATTTGGCGGCATAACAGTCATAGGCGGTCTTTGTTCCCGGAATGACTGCTTTACCGCAGATCTCGCGGACAGAGCGGTAGATCCGCTCTTTTTCTTCCGGCGACGAGACTCGGGCATCCAGCGTCACTTCGCAGGACGCGGGGATGGCGCTGGGGTGATCTCCGCCGCGAATGACGGTCGTCGCTACGGTGGTGCCCTTGTCGATATCCGTCAGACGGACGATTTCCTGCGCTTTGTGCATGGCTTCTTCCACCGCGTTGTGCGAAGTGTTAAAATCGTTTCCTGCGTGGCCGCCTTGACCTTCCACGGTCAAATGAAAGATGTGGCAGGATTTTCTGGCCACGGTAAAAACACCTTCCACTCCGGTTTCCATGTTGAACGCGGCCAGAGCGCCCCGACTTTCCCTTGTGTAGAGCAGATTGGTGTCGGTGCCGATGTGATCGCCTTCTTCGTCTCCGGCGAACAGGATCTTGAGCGGTGTGCGGTCGTACCCCTGCGCATTGAGTGCTTTGACGATGTAAAGCGCTTCGATGATCCCGCCTTTCATGTCGTTGACGCCCGCACCGTACACTTTGTCGCCGTCCACGCGCCAGAGTCCTTCTCCGAAACTTCCCTGGCGGTGTACCGTATCGATGTGTCCGGAGAGAATGACAGGAGATGCGGGTCGTTCTGCGCCCAGCATTCCGATGAGCAAACCTGCCCGTTTGTCGGTGGTCCCCTCGATGCGGCAAGTGAATCCCTCCGCTTCGAATTCCTTCTGCACCCAAGCCATGGCTTTCAGAACATTCTCCTTTTCTTCGAAATGACTTTCCAGCCGCACCAACTGTTCGAACTTCTCCAGCATTTCATTTTTATGCGCTTCCACGTAAGAATCGATTGGATAACCGTTCATATGCTCCTCCTTCATTTTGTTGATGATCGATCTTGAATAGGAGTATATCATAATCCGCATGGCTTTTTGACAAAAATGGTTTGAATAAGAGCACAACTTCAAGTATAATACCATTTGAGCGTGACAAACTGCCTGAGCGCAGAGGTACGTGTTTTTGTTGCCTAAACCCGGAATGAGGGAGGAAAGCATTATGGGAACATCCGCATCGGCAAAAGAAAGGATCGAGTCCGTTCTGGATGCCGGAAGTTTTATGGAGATGGGGGAAAAGATCCTTGCGAGAAACACCGATTTTACGCAAGGGGGAAAGAGAGAATATTCGGACGGCGTTCTTACCGGATACGGTACGGTAGAAGGCCGTCCTATTTATATTTACAGTCAGGATCCCGATGTGCTGGGAGGATCGTTAGGGGAGATGCATGCCGAAAAGATCCTTCGCGTGTACGATATGGCGCTCAAAACGGGTGCCCCCGTGATCGCATTGCTGGACAGCACGGGTCTGCGAATCAGAGAAGGAGCCGACGCTTTGGATGCTTTCGGACGCCTGTATCGGGCGCAGACGAAAGCCAAAGGTCGCATTCCCCAGATTGCAGGAGTCTTCAACCGATGCGGCGGAGGCAGCGCATTGATCGCCTCCCTCTGTGATTTTATCTTTACGGAAAACAATGCCGAACTGTTCATCAATCCGCCGGCTGTCAGAACCACGGATGCAAGACGGTGCGACATGGCAGCGGTTTTGAGTGACAATACCGGCGGACAACGGATATCTTCCGGAACCGGTACGGAAGAAGAGATTTGCGGTATGATCAGAAGGCTGATCGGATATCTGCCTCTCTCCAACGAAGATTTGATTCCTCAGGCGGCAACGAACGACGACCTGAACCGTCCGGCTGCAGGGGTGGGGATCGGTGCTGCGGAAGCAGGTCTTTTGATCCGGGAGATCGCAGATGCCGAATCGGTTTTTGAGCTTGTTCGGCCCGGTTGTTCGGCGGTCATGACTTGCTTTGCCCGTTTCAACGGCAAAACCGTAGGCGTTGCCGGCAACGCCGGAGAGGGATACCTGACAGCGGAGGCTTGCGAGATCATGGCAGATTTTGTTGATTTCTGCAGCGCATTCGGGATTCCGGTCCTGACGCTCACCGACACCCGAGGCTTTTCACCCGACTGCGGCCAGGAATCGGTACTTCCTGCGGCAGCGGCATATTTGCTCAGCGTCTGGGCGTCGTCCGAGGTCCCCAGGATCAATCTTATCACGGGAAAAGCCCTGGGAAATGCTTATACCGTCATGAACAGCAAAGGATTGGGGGCGGATTTTGTCTTTGCCTGGAGCGGTGCACAGATTCAGGTGATGCCCGGAGAGGATGCTGTCCGTATCCTGTACAGCAGGGAATTGTCCGAATCGACCGCCAAAAATGGATTTCTGGCGGAAAAAACAGCAGCGTACGAGGAGAAGGCCGGTACGGCCGCTTTCGTTGCGCGAGGCTATGTGGATAAAGTCATCGCGCCCGTGGATACACGGAAGTATGTGATCGGCGCGCTGGAAATGCTTTCGGATAAAAGAGGATAGCGGAGGAGGCGAAGGGATGACACTTGCGGAGATCTTCACCAAAGCGGTCATGCACACGATATTGGGAATGGGCGTGGTTTTTTCGGTGCTCATCTTCATATCGTTTATCATTTCCTTGTTCAAATACCTGCCCGGGTTGCTGGAACAAAGAGTAGCCCAAAAGACAGGGTTTGAGGCAATCAAAAACGAAGAACGTGGACCGAAACCGACCCAAGAGAGTTCTGAGAGGATCGATTCGATCCTGGTGGCCGTCATCACAGCGGCAGTCTGCGCATGCGTATCGCAGGAAACCGACATAGCAGATTCGTATGTGGTCCGGTCGATCCGACGCAGCTGACCCTCAACAGGATACAGGCAGTTTTTATTCAAAGGAGATAGCGATGGAAACGTATTCAGTAACAGTCAACGGCATCACCTACGAAGTGCAGGTGGAAAAGAAGGGAAGCACGGGCACTTCTGTCCCGGCTTCGCAACCGGCGCCGGTTGCGGTGTCGCCGAGCCCGCAGGAAGGGAAAAAGCCCGGGGCAGGGTCGGTCGAAGGGGAAGCGATCACAGCCGGGGCGGCCGGCAAAGTGTGGAAGATCGTCGTAAAAGCGGGCCAGAAAGTCAGCAAGGGCGACACGGTGGTGATTCTGGAAGCCATGAAAATGGAAATCCCGGTCGTAGCGCCGAGAGACGGTGTGATCGAACAAATCGTCATATCCGAAGGGAGCCCGGTGGAGGCCGGAGACTCGTTGGCCATCATCAACTGATGCAGCCAGTGATCGGCTTTTACCGTATAACGGAGGACAATTGTGAGTTATATCAGTGAAACACTGAGCAATCTGCTGCAGCAGACGGCTTTCCTCAACCTGAGCGTGGGGAATCTGGTGATGATCCTTGTGGCGTGCGGGTTTCTGTATCTGGCCATTGCCAAAGGATACGAACCACTGCTTCTGGTTCCCATCGCTTTCGGGATGCTTCTGGTAAACATCTATCCCCCCATCATGGATGAAGGGGGTTTGCTCCACTATTTTTACCTGTTGGACGAATGGGCCATCCTGCCGTCATTGATTTTCATGGGCGTCGGTGCATTGACGGATTTCGGCCCGCTCATCGCCAATCCGAAGAGTTTTCTGTTGGGCGCCGCAGCGCAATTCGGGATCTATGCGGCGTATATCGGCGCCATGTTGTTGGGCTTTGACGACAGAGCCGCCGCAGCCATATCCATCATCGGCGGCGCAGACGGTCCTACTTCCATCTTCCTGGCCAGCAAACTGGGCCAGGTTGCGCTGATGGGACCGATCGCCGTAGCGGCGTATTCGTACATGGCGCTGGTGCCGATCATTCAACCCCCCATCATGAAAGCCCTGACCACGAAGGAAGAGCGCATGATCAAAATGGATCAGCTCCGGCATGTGAGCAAAGTGGAACGGATCTGTTTCCCCATTGTGGTCACCATGGTCGTGTGTTCCATTTTACCCTCCACCGCACCCCTGGTGGGCATGCTGATGCTGGGGAATCTGTTCCGGGAGAGCGGCGTCGTGCGCCAACTCACGGAGACTGCCTCCAATGCCCTCATGTACATCGTCGTGATTCTGTTGGGTACTTCCGTAGGCGCCACCACTTCCGCGGAAGCGTTCCTGAACTGGTCGACGATCAAGATCGTCATCCTGGGGCTGGTGGCGTTTTCCTTCGGTACGGCGGCGGGAGTCCTCTTCGGAAAGATCATGTGCAAGTTCAGCGGAGGCAAAGTCAATCCGCTCATCGGATCTGCCGGAGTTTCGGCGGTTCCCATGGCGGCCAGAGTATCGCAGAAAGTCGGCGCAGAGGCGGATCCCACAAACTTTTTACTCATGCATGCGATGGGCCCCAACGTAGCGGGTGTTATCGGAACGGCCGTTGCAGCCGGTACGTTCATGGCCATTTTCGGCGTTCGGTAGTGTAGAGGAGAAAATGATGAATCAAGCAGAAAAGAAACCGGTCAAAATCACCGAAACCATATTGCGGGATGCGCACCAGTCGCTCATCGCTACGCGCATGAGCACGGAAGAGATGCTTCCAATCATGGAAAAATTGGATAAAGTAGGGTATTATTCCGTGGAATGCTGGGGGGGAGCCACGTTTGACGCCTCCCTGCGCTTTCTGAAAGAGGATCCCTGGGATCGGCTGCGGATGCTGCGAAAGGGATTCAAGAACACGAAACTGCAGATGCTGTTGAGAGGACAGAATATATTGGGCTACCGGCACTATGCCGATGACGTAGTGGAGTACTTCGTGCAGAGATCAATCGCCAACGGGATCGATATCATGCGTATTTTTGACGCGTTCAACGACCTTCGGAATCTGGAGACTGCGGTGCGGACCACAAAAAAAGAAGGCGCTCACGCACAGATCGCCGTGTCCTACACGCTGGGCGATGCCTATACGCTGGATTATTGGAAGGACCTCGTCCGCCGTATCGGCGACATGGGCGCGGATTCCCTATGCATCAAGGATATGGCAGGACTGCTGCTTCCCTATGCCGCGCAGGAGCTGGTTGAGGCATTGAAGCAAACTTCGGACATTCCGATCGATGTCCATTGCCATTGCACCAGCGGCGTGGCCCCCATTTCGTACTTGAAAGCGATCGAGGCCGGGTGTGACATCATCGATACGGCCATTTCACCTTTTGCCATGGGCACCAGCCAGCCTGCTACGGAGATCATGGTCGAGACATTGAAGGGAACGCCCTACGATACGGGGCTGGATCAAGTCCTTTTGGCCGAGATCGCCGATTATTTCAGGCCTTTCCAGGAGCATGCCCTGGATACAGGGCTCCTGAATCCCAAAATGATGGGCGTGGATATCAAAACCCTCTTGTATCAGGTCCCGGGAGGCATGCTGTCCAACTTGGTTTCCCAGTTGGCCGAACAGAATGCTTCCGATAAATATTATGAAGTGCTGGCCGAGATCCCGCGAGTTCGCAGGGAACTGGGTGAGCCGCCTCTGGTGACCCCTTCGTCGCAGATCGTGGGCACCCAGGCGCTCTTCAACGTGCTGACAGGGGAGCGTTACAAGATGGTCACGAAGGAAACGAAAGCCGTATTCATGGGGGATTACGGACAGACTGTCAAACCCTTCGATCCGGAGATACAGAAAAAAGTCATCGGCGATGCAACCCCCAAGACATACAGGCCGGCCGACGACCTGAAACCGGAGTTGGAGAAGCTGGAACAGGAGATGGCCGAATGGAAACAGCAGGACGAAGACGTGTTGTCCTATGCGCTGTTCCCCCAGGTTGCGTTGGATTATTTCAAATATCGGAAAGCGCAGCAGGACGGGATCGATCTGTCCCTGGCGGATACGGAGAACGGCGCTTATCCGGTATAGGAACAATCCGGATCCGAAGAAGTAAGAAAAATTCCGTTGTGCAAAGGAGGGTGAAGTTATGAAAAGAGAGATCATACCGACCGCGAAGGCGCCTGCGCCGGTCGGCCCGTATTCAAACGTTGTCAAGTACGGAAACCTGTTGTTTATTTCCGGTATGGCGTCCGAGGATGCCGTAACGGGCGAGATCCTCCACGGGACGGTGACCGAACAGACCGAGAACATCATGAAGAACATCAAAGCGATCCTGGAGGATGTGGGCAGCAGCATGCGGTTGGTGCTCAAGTGCAGCATCCACATGACGCGGCCGGAATATTTTTCCGAAATGAACAGTGTGTACGGATCTTATTTCAACGAGGAAGATGGTTATCCGGCCAGAGTAACGACGTTTGGATCGGAGATTTACGACGGACTGGATGTGGAAATCGACGTGATCGCCGGCATCGAAGAGTGATCGCAATAAAAAAAATCCCGGGAACCCGGGATTTTTTTATTGCATATCTATTGCTTCGGATTCAATTCTTCGTCGATGGCTCTGGCTGCGCATTTCCCTGCACCCATGGCCAGAATTACAGTGGCGGCGCCCGTCACGGCGTCTCCGCCGGCATAGATGTGCTCTCTGCTGGTCTTGCCCGACGGTTCTTCTGCGATGATTCCGCCCCATTTTTGTGTTTCAAGTCCTTGGGTCGTGGACTTGATCAGCGGGTTTGGAGAGGTCCCGATGGCCATGATCACCGTATCGACAGGGAGGGTCCACTCGGAGCCTTCCACGGGGATCGGGCGTCTTCTTCCCGAATCGTCGGGTTCTCCCAGCTTCATTTCCAGACATTCGATTCCGGTTACGCAAAGCTGTTCGTCTCCCAGGATCCGGACCGGATTATTGAGTAGCTTGAATATGATTCCCTCTTCCTTCGCGTGTTCCACTTCCTCCGCTCTGGCGGGAAGCTCTTCTTCCGAACGACGGTAGACGATGTATACTTCTTCCGCGCCCAGGCGCTTGGCACAGCGCGCAGCGTCCATTGCCACGTTGCCCCCGCCGACGACGGCGACTCTGTTGCTTTTCTTGATCGGCGTAGCCGTGTCCGACCGGTAGGCTTTCATCAGATTTACGCGAGTCAGATACTCGTTGGCGGAATAAACACCTTTCAGATTCTCTCCGGGGATGTGCATGAACATGGGGAGCCCGGCACCCGAACCGATAAAGATCGCCTCGAATCCGTGTTCGGTCAACAGTTCATCCACGCTTACGGATCGTCCGATGACCATGTTGGTCCGGATCGTAACGCCGAGTTCTTTGAGCCCATCGATCTCTTTCTTAACGATGGCCTTGGGCAGCCGGAATTCCGGTATGCCGTATACCAGAACGCCGCCCGGGGTATGAAGCGCTTCGAATATGGTGACATCGTATCCTCTCTTTGCCAGGTCACCGGCGCAGGTGAGTCCTGCGGGGCCCGATCCGATCACAGCCACTTTATGCCCGTTGGGTTCCGGTTTCACCGGCTTTTCTTTTACGTTCTCGATATGCCGGTCGGCAACATAACGTTCCAGTCTTCCGATGCCCACCGGCTCGCCTTTGATTCCCCGGACACAGACAAGCTCGCACTGGGATTCCTGGGGGCAGACTCTGCCGCACACAGCGGGCAGCGAGCTGTCTTTGGCAATGATCTGATACGCTTCTTCAAATTCCCCTTGCGCTGTTTTCATGATGAATGCGGGGATATTAATCTCCACCGGACAACCGGCAATGCAAGGGCTGTGCTTGCAGTTGAGACAGCGGGTCGCTTCGTCCAGCGCCATGGCTTCCGTGTATCCCAGCGCAACTTCCTGGAAGTTGCAGTTTCTCACGTGAGGATCCTGGGCGGGCATTTCATTTTTCTTCAAAGACATGTTGGCCATATTATTTCACCTCCATCTTGTAGAGATTGCAGACATCCTGGTGGCATTTCTGTTCAAAGTCCCTGTACATGACACCTCTCTGCATCGCTTCATCAAAGTTGACCTGATGGCCGTCAAAATCCGGTCCGTCCACGCAGGCAAACTTCGTTTCGCCGCCTACGGTCAGGCGGCAGCAGCCACACATGCCTGTTCCGTCGATCATGATGGAGTTCATGCTCACGACGGTTTTGATCTCGTATTGTTTTGTCAGCAGGCTGACGAATTTCATCATGATGACCGGGCCGATGGCAATCACTTCGTCGTATTGTTCGCCGGCATCCAGCAGCGCTTTCAGCGCATCGGTCACGAGTCCTTTTTCTCCGTAGCTTCCGTCGTCCGTCATCATGATCATTCGGTCGCTGACCTTTTTGAATTCATCTTCGAGGATCACCAGATCCTTCGTTTTGAATCCGACGACAGCATGGACGACGGTTCCTTGTTCGTGGAGTTTCTTGGCGATGGGGTATGCGATCGCACAGCCAACGCCGCCGCCGACGACAGCGACTTTCTTAAGCCCTTCCGTATGGGACGGCACGCCCAGCGGACCCACAAGATCCTGCAGAGAATCGCCTTCCTGTTTCAGGTTCAGCAGTTCGGTCGTTGCTCCGACGATTTGGAAAATGATGGTGATCGATCCCTTCGATCGATCAAAATCGGCTACGGTCAAAGGAATTCTTTCTCCTTCTTCGTTGACGCGTAAAATGACGAACTGTCCGGGTTCGGCTTTTGCTGCGATGAGAGGTGCGTCGATCTCCATCAGCGTCACAGTGGGATTCAGGTTCACCTTCTTTAAGATTTTGTACACGGTTCGATCCTCCTTACGATTTTTCCCCGACGTATCGCTTTTCTGTGAGGCCGGGAAAACGAATTAAATTATTATATCATATCATGGAAAAGACTGGAACCCTTTATATATGTTAATAAATGACAAAAATGGAAAATATAACTTGACAAAACGGCGCGCCGGCAGTATGATAATGACAAATAATGGAAACGGAGGTGCTATGAAACGGAAAACCGTACTGGGATTGTTCTTGATGATCTTCAGTTTGGGTGTGATGGTCTTTTGGGAAGTCCGCGGCCGTGATGCGCTTTTGTTGACCCCCGTACTGGCTGCTTCGAGAGATATTGCCGCAGGGGAATCCGTTCTGGCGCAAGATTTGACCACGATACACGTTTTGCCGGAAAACAGGATGACTGGTGCGCTCATGCCAGAGTCGTCCACGCAGGTCGTCGGATGTATCGCTGTGATTCCGCTGTGTGCCAACCAACAACTTTCTTCCGGCTGCTTTCGAAGCGAAAGAAATACCGTCAAACACAATCAATCGATTTTCCCCATCTGCGAGCAATGGATCGGCGCGATGAGCAGCGTAGTCAGACCCGGGGACGCTGTGCGGCTTTTCTCGGTGTCCACAGAGCAGGATATGGGCATTCATCGGGTAGCCTATGTAATAGATCGCGGAGGCAGATCACTGCCGGCTTTTGACTCAGGAAGCGTCGATTTGCTAGAGCGACACGAGGATGCAGATCCCGCTGCCAGTTTGGAGATCGTCTGCACTGCAGAGGAATATATGAAGATCTATCAAAGTCAACATTCAGCTGTTCCGGGAGATCTGATCGTGTATATGGAGGGCGGATTATGAGCGGGATCTATACTTTTTTCGGCGTGGATCACAAGTGCGGCACATCCATGCTGTGCCAGTCAGTCGCAGAGTTCATTGCGAAAGAGATTCCCGACTGGAAAGTACTTGTCATTCATACGGAAGGTGCTTCCGGGAACGATTATGCTTCGGGTGCCGGGGAGTCGATGGACAGGATTCGGCCCGAACTGGCCGAAGGATTGATCGACCCCCAGGAGATCATGGCCCGCTCCAAATGGCAGGATAACCTCTATTATATTTTAGGGGCGGATCCTTTGGACGGAGACGGGAAATATCATCCGAATCTGTCCGATCAGCTCCTGAAACAGTTGCGCCATTATTTTGATCTGATCCTCTGCGACAGCGGAAGCCAGATCGGCCACGGACTTGCGTTGGGATCCCTGTTTGCGGCGGACGGCATCTTTCTGGTGATGACACAATCCGAAAGCGCGGTCCGACGGTTTGAACGTCTGATGCCCTTATATCAGAAACTCAATGTTTCGACACTTGGATGTCTGATCAATCGATACCAGGATGAAAATCCTTACACCTTGGGATATCTTCGCAAACGATTGGATCGATTTTGGAGCGATTTCTTCGTCGTTTCGGAATCACCCCTCGGGCTTGTCGCTGAGGCGGAAGGGCGCTCGCTGATCCACTATCGGGATAAAAATTTCGGAAAAGATGTCCGAAGCACGGCGAATTTGATTCTGCGCAACGCCGGTGCGGCGCCGATCACAGAAGGGAGTCGGAGTCCATGGAATCTTTTGAAATTCAGGAATACATCAAAAACAGAAGCGTAAAAAAGGATGGTTGTTGCTCCGATTCTTCCGCCTTGTTCGAGTCAACGGATTTCGTCGGATTATGCGATCAAATCAAAACTGCCTTTTTCTCGGAATGGGAGGAAGAGGAAAATGCCAAATCCGTTCTGGACATACAAAAGAGAGCGATCATCGGCTATCAAAAAGAAACAGCTTATTTCAAAGACAGAATCGAGACTCTTGTCCGTGGGAAGGGTGCGGAAAGAACCCCTTTCCCGGAATGGTACAGCGATCTGGTGGATGGAATCTATCACGAAAACTGGGGACTGGCAGGGGTCGGCGAGTGGTTCGGACCGGGATACGCCCACAGCAGTTCCGCCAAGATCATCGGAGAACGGATCTATTTCATGGAGGAAGGGCGGATGGTTCTCAAGCCCCAGCGTATCGCAAAAGCAAGAAAAGAACAACTGATACGCGCGTTTCTGCTCCTGAATCCGGAGGAGAGACTGGATAAAACGTACCACGAAACTTATTTGCTGGACGGTACCCGTGTGACGATCTTTGCCGAACCTATGGCGAAAAAAGGGCAGGATGCCATCGTGTTTCGCCGCTACATCATTCCGATCCTGAGTTTTGAGGAACAAGCCCGTCGAAGGACCATTCCGAAAGAAGCGATTCCTCTGTTTCGGCACATGGTGCGCATCGGATTCAATGTGGTGTTTCTCGGGGCGGTCCGGACGGCGAAAACCACTTTTCTCACGACGTGGCAAAGCTACGAAGATCCTGCGCTGGAAGGGGTCATGGTGGAAACCGACCCGGAAATACCTCTTCATATGATTTTGCCCGAAGCGCCTATTCTTCAACTTCTTGCCGATGGGCAGGAGTTGTTAAGGATATCCAAAAGCCTGCTTCGAAGCGATGCGGACTACTTCATCCTGGCGGAAGCAAGAGACGGCATCGCTTTGAACACGGCTGTGAAGATCGCCGGGAAAGGCACGAAACGTATGAAACTGACGTTTCATTCCGGTGATCCGAATCAGTTTCCCCTGGAAGCGGCCGACGAAATCGTTCAGGCCACCGGAGGCGATTTGACCATGACCATGCGAAGAGTCGCCTCCGGATTCGATTATTTGTTCCATTTCATCCAATTGACGGACAAGCGGGAAAAACGGTTGAAGAGCATCAATGAAATGAACTGCGACGAGAAAGGAATCATTCGCATGAGAACGGTTTGTACGTACGATGTGGTCGAAGACAGTTGGACGTTTTTCGAAACAGAAGGGATTCGTCAACAGACTTACGCATCAGAGTCTGATCCGGCCTCCTGGCATAAGATGCAGTCGTCCCTCCGAGAATTGATCGTGGCTTCTCCGATCGCCAACCCAAACGCCGACGAAGAGGGATGCGGAACGGTATGAGCAGCCGATGGATCGAATGGATCGCGACCGTGCTGATCACCCTGCTCTTCGCGGCGGGATGGCTGTGTGTTTTTCGAGAGCACATTCGCCTGCTTCATCTTGGTTGTGCGATGCGACACCGGCTTCGTGCAGCCCGCAGGCAAAAGGGCCAGATAACGCCGATGGTTCGCTACGTGCGAAACGTGTTGAGCGCCAGCTTTCACCATGCGCCGGACGAACGGGTAATTTTTACGGGCCTCGCCCTTTTGTTTGCATTGATGATGTTGTTGTCCCTGCGTATTTTTTCATGGCCGGCATCCCTCTTCTTATCGTGTGTTGCCACGTCTCTGCCCCTGCTTCTTTGGGTCGTCAAACTGGAGCTGCAACAGAAAAAGGGAAGTCGGGAAGGGCTGTCTTTAGTGTCGGAGTTATACCGCCACTACTGGACGAATCATAAGAATATCTATGTGGCGATCGAATCGGTTTTGAACGGAGAGGGAGACTATCCTGTATTCAGAAAACTCCTTTACCGTCTGCTTCTGAAACTGCGCAGTACCGGCAGTCCGGCGGAGGTGAGAGAAGCTGTGGATCAATTCGCCTTTGCCGCCGGTACCGTGTGGGGAAAGATGCTCGGCGTATGCATCCGGCTTGCCGCGGAAAAAGGTATCGATGTATCCGGAGGGCTTCGGGATATATCGGCCCAGTTGAGCGAAGCCAACACCAGAGCCCAGGAACGCGACCGGCTGAACAGCGAATCTGCCCGCATGACACTGTTTCTTGTGCCGGTTCTTTACATCGGGACGCTGGGAATTTCAGTTCTCTACCTGGGGTTGGCTCCGGCAGAGTTGCTTCGGAATCAGTTCACCACACCGGAGGGGTTTTTGTTTTTTACGGCATCACTGGTTCTTTTTGTGATCAATCTGGCCGCTTTGGAATTGCTCCGGAACCAGAAGATCGATTATTGACGAGGAGGAAGATGTGAGCTTCCGGGTACTCTTATTTGCGTATACGCTTTTCTGGACGGGATGTTTTCCTCTGATCCGAAAGGAGCCGGTCCGGCTCGTCGGCAGGAGTGTTGCGTACGGTGGATCCGTTTGCCGAAGGGTCGCCGGCAGTCGATTGTGTCAGCTGTTCGGAAAATATACGGAGTTGAGGAAGCGAGCTCTCCGCGAGCGAGAGCTTTCGGAAGCGTTGGCTTATGTGCAAAACATCGTCACCTTGGGAAGGGACAGAACCATGAGCCGGGAATTGCTACTGGAAGAATTGGCGGATCTGTCGGATAATCTGCAAAAGGTATTCTGGGAAATGGCTCATCGGCTGCGTTTGTGCGAAGATGAAGCGGCAGGTGAGATATTTTACGCCGCATTCGGTCTGGACTATGCGCGGGACGTGGCAAAGCTCTTTACCGAATGGGAGCGGATCCCTCCCCGGGAAATGCTCAGCACGGTGGAAGCATACCGGGATCTGCTTTTTCAAAAACGGCGCACGCTTCAGAAAAAGAAGGACGAGTGGATCAGCGATCTGGCCTATTTCCCTGTCGTCCTCAACTGTATGGTCGTTCTGCTGAATTTCATCTATGTGGCTTATTTTATAGAGCAGCGAGAGCTGTTGATGGGTATTCTTTGATTGCCGGAAAGGAGAAAACATGAAGCAATTGATCGTAATGATCGCTACAGTGATACTCGGCATTGCCATTGGCACCGTCGTGATGGGGTTCGGTGGAGAAGCCAGTGAAATGAAAGAAAGTGTGGACAGTAAACTCGGAAACGTTATCGGTGAATTCGAAGCCGCCGGCGAGTAAGAACGGAAAGATCCGATGAAACAGTTGATCGTACTCGTTGCGGCCGTGTGCCTCGGGCTTCAGCTCTTTACCATGATCGCCGGATCGGGACACGGCAGTGTCGCCTCAACGCTGCGTCAAGTTTGGCTGCAGGAGATCGAGGTGCGCCGCCTGGAGGATTCTCCGGAGGTCGTCCCATGAAACAGTTTCTCGTGTTGCTGGCTGTTCTCCCTCTGCTCCTGATTTTTCTTATGCAATTCGCTTTGGATCAAATCAATCACGCCCGGATCGGGTTGCTGTCGGATTGCGTCTATGTGGCCAGGGAGCAGGCCAGGCAAAAGGGTTGCTTTACTCAACAGATTCGCAGCGAACTGCGGGACAACATCTCGAAGATCCTGGATTTGGACCCGGAATCGGTGCTGATCGAAGCCACCGACTCACCCCAATATCGAATCAAGGGGAATGCTGTTTTCGACGGAACGGGCTTTGAGCGGGGTCTGATCTATTATAAGATTTCTGTTCCCATGGGCCAGATCATGGCAGGGCCCAGGCTGTTCGGCATTCGGGAGGAGGATAACCGTCTGATGTTCACCGTCGAAAGCCGGACTGCCAGCGAGCTGCTTCCTTGACACCATGGATGCCTCTATATGTCATGGAGAGGACTGGGTTTGAAAGTTTTTCTTGTTTTCTTTGCCATTTTGATTCTCAACATCAGCTTCCTGTGCCAATGGAGCGATATGGATCGCTATGCGGTTCTGCAGAAGCAACTGAAAATACTGGCGGAAGAGGCTGCCTCCGGGGCCGCCCTCCTTCGGGATGAAACGGAATATTCTTTCGGCAGGATATGCATCGATTCCGCTTCCGCCGAAGCTTATGTGGAGCATGTTTTGGCGGAAGCGGAAGACGGTCCGTATTTCGGTCTTTCGGGGCAGCTTGCGGCGGAGTTGATTTTATTTGACGATGTGAAAGGGTATTGCGGAGCCGAAGCGCATGGAGTCGGAACCGGCGAACCTGCAGCGGTAGTAGTTCTTTCCTATCAGGGCCGCGATTTGTTCCGGCTTCCGTTCCTGTCCGTGACGGAGATTCGGCGGACGGCCGTGTATGAATGGGCGGGAGGCTTGACAAGTTCATTCTGATCGGTATAATAGCCTTGTTATCGCAAATCAGTAAAAAGCATTGACGAGAAAGGCCGCATACGACTTGCACAAGAGAAGGACTCCCTTGGCTGGAAGAGTCTGCAGGTAGTGCACAAGCCCACCATCTCCGAGCTGCACCCGATGAGGGTCGCCGGCAGGATCTGTCGTTAGGGAAATGAAGTATTCCGTTTGGGTGGAACCGCATTTTTGCCCCGAACACCGTCAGGTGTTCGGGGCTTTTGATTACAGGAGGAAGCAACATGGCAAATTTACGTTTTGAAACAGAAGAAGAAAGGAAAGCCTTGTGGCATACATCGTCACATATTATGGCCCATGCCGTTCAGCGATTGTTCCCCGATGCGAAATTCGGCATCGGACCGGCCATCGACAACGGGTTTTATTACGACATCGATCTGGATCATAAGTTTACGGAAGAAGATCTTTTGTCGATTGAAAAAGAGATGGCGGCGATCGTCAAGGAAAACCTTCCGCTGGTATGCAGAGAGCTCAGCAGGGAAGACGCAGTGCAGTTTATGGAAGAGCGGGGCGAGGCGTACAAAGTCGAACTGATCAACGATCTCCCCGCAGACGCCCGGATCACGTTTTATGAGCAGGGAGATTTCACGGACCTTTGCGCCGGCCCTCATTTGCCTTCCACAGGCGGTATCAAGGCGATCAAACTGCTGAGCGTAGCCGGTGCCTATTGGCGCGGGAGCGAGAAAAACAAGATGCTGCAAAGGATTTACGGTATCACGTTTCCCAAGAAATCCATGCTGGACGAATACCTGCAGAAGCTGGAAGAAGCCAAACGAAGAGATCACCGGAAAATCGGCAGGGAAATGGACCTGTTTGCCATCATGGACGAAGGGCCCGGATTTCCGTTCTTCCTGCCAAGAGGGATGATTATCCGGAACGAGCTGGAAGCGTTTTGGCGGAAAGCCCACGCAGAGAGAGGATACGACGAGATCAAGACACCCCTGATTCTCAACGAGGAACTGTGGCATACCTCCGGGCACTGGGACCATTACAAAGAGAACATGTATTTCACCAGGATCGACGACATAGACTATGCCATCAAGCCCATGAACTGTCCGGGATCGTTGCTGGCCTACAAGCGCAAGATGTACAGTTACCGGGACTTTCCCATGCGGGTGGCCGAATTGGGCCAGGTGCACCGCCACGAACTGTCCGGTGCGCTCCACGGACTCATGCGGGTACGGACCTTTACACAGGATGATGCGCACATCTATATGCTGCCGGAGCAGACGAAGGACGAGCTGAAGGGTGTGATTGAATTCATCGGCTATATCTACGGTGTTTTCGGATTCAATTACCGCATCGAACTTTCGACCCGCCCAGAGAATTCCATGGGGTCTGCCGAAGAATGGGCCCGTGCGGAGCAGGCGCTACAAGAAGCGATGGATGAATTGAAACTGCCTTACAAAGTAAACGAGGGGGACGGCGCTTTCTACGGTCCGAAACTGGACTTTCATCTGGAAGACAGCATCGGCAGAACCTGGCAATGCGGGACGATCCAACTGGATTTCCAGATGCCTCAGCGTTTTGACATCACTTATGTGGGGCCGGATGGGGAAAAGCATCGGCCGGGGATGATCCACAGGACGATCTTCGGCAGCATGGAACGGTTTATCGGGATCCTGATCGAACACTTCGAGGGAAAATTCCCGCTTTGGCTTGCGCCCACTCAAGTGAAACTGCTCACCGTGACGGAGAAGTTTAACGATTTTGCGGAAGAGTTAAAAGAAAAATTCGTTGCCGAAGGATTTCGCGCGGAACTGGACGGCCGGAACGAGAAGATCGGCTATAAGATCAGAGAAGCGCGCAATGCGAGAGATGCCTACATCATCGTCCTCGGTGAAAAGGAAATGGAATCCGGATTGTATCCGGTCCGTTCCAGCAAGGAAGGAGAACTGGCGCCTATGGCATTGCCGGAACTCATTCAGCGATTGCACGATGAGATCGACGAAAAAATGTACTGATTCCGCAGAATCAGCCACTGCCCCTCCTCTGTTTTCCGGAGGAGGGATTTTTAATGCATAAAATCTAAAATATGCACATAAATCGGTGTTGAAAGCTGATGAACGAATATTTTGGAGATAATATTCAATATTTACTCTTGACAATGAATATTTATGCGAGTATATTGTGCGGTATATTGAGTCGAATCACAAAATAGCGATCGTGATACAAAAGAAAGGAAGTAACTTCAAATGAAAAAAACACTGACCCTGCTTCTCGCAACGGCACTCCTGTTCGGCATGACTGCATGCGGCGGCGGAGAAGAAACACAAATCGAGACATTCCATGTCGGAACTTCGGCCGATTATCCACCTTACGAGTTTATTCAGATCGATGAAAACAACAACGAAGTCCTGGTTGGGGCGGATATCGAACTGGCCAAGATCCTGGCGGAAAAGCTGGGGAAAGAACTGAAGATCACGAATATGAGTTTCGACGGTTTGTTGGGAAGCCTGGCGGAAGGCCAGTTCGACTGCGTGATTGCAGGACTGACGAACGATCCGGAACGTGAAGTGTTGTTTTCTGACAATTATTTTGCCCGGAATCAGGTTTGCATCATCAACAGCGCCTCGGCCGGGACGATCCAGTCCGTGGAAGACATGGCCGGCCTGAAGATCGCAGGCCAGACCGGAACGGTTCAGGAGACGCTGGCCATCGAGTACGCCGGTGAATCGGCCATCGCAGTACAGAATTTCAACGATATGATCATGATGCTCCAGGGGGGGCAGCTGGACGGGATCGTTTCCGACAGTGACGTGGCCGAAGGATTTGTGGCAACAAACAGCGACCTGGAACTGGCGCCCTTCACCATTCCGTACGAAAACGATGCAGTGGCCATCGCGTTCCAACTCGGAAACGATGAGCTCTGCGATCAGGTGAATGCGATCCTGGCAGAGCTGAAGGAAGACGGCACCATCGATCAGCTGATGGCCGACGCCAAAGCTTTGCAGGAAGAGCTTGCCGCCGAGTAATCGGCATGATGTACCCGGTGTGCACGCCAGAGACGGAGGATCCCATTGGCAGTTAAAGTCTTCGATATGTTGATCAATTACGCACCGTACTTTTGGAAAGGTACCAAAGTCACGCTGCTTCTATCGCTCAATGCAGTCGTCCTGGGCGCCGCTCTGGCGGCTGCTCTGGCGTTCATGAAAATGTCCCGCTATAAGATCATCAGTAAAGCAGCGGCAGTTTATATCGATGTGATTCGCGGCACGCCGTTGATCGTACAGCTCTGGATCGTTTACCTCCAGTTGTCCAAACTGATCGCTTTTCCTGATGTCATCATCGGCGGGGTGGATATGACGCGCTATTTGCCCTGCCTGATCGCATTGACCATGAACAGCGGCGCCTATGTGGCCGAGATCATCCGGGGCGGTATCCAGTCCGTGGAAAAAGGGCAGACGGAAGCGGCCAGGAGCCTGGGCATGAACCATTGGATGTCCATGCGATTGGTCATTCTGCCCCAGGCAATTCGCACGATCCTTCCCGCCATCGGCAACGAATTGGTGACGATGATCAAGGAGACGGCCATCATCCAATATTTGGGGATTGCCGACATCATGTATGCCAGGAACACAGTGGCCACCATCACGTATTCGATCTTGCCGTCTTATTACGTGGCGGCTCTCATCTATCTGGCACTGAACATCGTTTCCACCCGGGGGATCCGCGTCTGGGAGCGGAAACTGCAAAAGGCGTACAACTGAAACAGATCTCCGGGCAATTTGTCTGCAAGCAGAGGTGAAAAAAGGTTTCCGACAGAACGGAAACCTTTTTCTGTTGGGGGATTGACACTGTATTAGTACACATGGTACACTTGGATCAAACAAAGGAGGGGGGAGCGATGTTTCAACTGGATGTAAAGAGCAGAAAGTCGATATACGAACAAATCGTGGACAACTGCAAAGAGTTGATCATAGCCGGCGTCCTTGCACCCAATGATAAGCTGCCTTCGGTGCGGGAACTTTCAGCCATGCTGACTGTCAATCCCAATACCATACAAAAGGCCTATCGGGAGCTGGAACAGAGCGGTTGGATATACACCGTCTCCGGATTGGGATGTTTTGTCAGTGAATCACGACATGCTCCGGATCCCTTGCAGATTCGTGCTCTTCTGGATAAAATCGAGCCGTTGGTCCGGGAATTGCTGTTCCTGGGCGTTCCGGCAGAAAGCATCAGGCAGGCATTGGACAAGATGATTCGAAAAGGGGGGGGCAGTCGTTGATACAGGTAACGGAACTCAGTAAATGCTTTGACGGTTTTTCGGCTCTTTCAGGATTGAATGTACACGTGGAGACCGGTTCGATATACGGGCTCATCGGGGTGAACGGATCCGGAAAGACCACATTGATCAAACATTTGACCGGCGTATATATGCCGGATGCCGGTCAGGTGACCTTCGACGGAGAAGATATCTACGAAAACACCGTTTTGAAGGAACGTTTGGGATACATTCCCGACGATCTGTATTTTTTCAATTCATATAGCATTCGAGATATGGCAAGTTTTTACCGAAAGATCTATCCGGCATGGAACGAACAGCGGTACCGGGATATGCTCCGGGAATTCGGGCTTCCGGCCGTGCGTAAGATCAGCAAATTTTCCAAAGGCATGCAAAAACAAGCGGCATTCATCCTGGTGATGAGCACGATGCCGGATTACCTGATTCTGGACGAACCCATCGACGGCTTGGATCCGCTCATACGAAAGCGCGTATGGCGTTATGTGGTGTCCGATGTGGCAGAAAGACAGATGACGGTCC
Organism: Clostridiales bacterium; assembly: GCA_012729355.1. Classification (GTDB taxonomy): domain Bacteria; phylum Bacillota; class Clostridia; order Peptostreptococcales; family Anaerovoracaceae; genus UBA10908. The sequence continues at coordinate 23,560 of JAAYDG010000017.1, read as the reverse complement.
TGGTATCCTCCCACAATTTACGGGAAATGGAGGGAATTTGCGATTCGATCGGCATCTTGTCCGAAGGCCGAATGATGATCGAAAGAGACCTGGAAGAGTTGAAAACGGACATCCACAAAATCCAGGTTGCTTTTAAGGAGGAAAAGGAGCGGCCGCTGTCCAACCTGAATATTTTGCACAGAGAAAAAAGAGGCAGTGTGGAACTCTTGATCGTGCGGAACGCGGGGAATCTCGTGAAATCCGAACTGGAAAAAGAAGATCCTGCGATCTTGGATATGCTTCCCCTGTCGCTGGAGGAAATTTTTATTTATGAGATGGGAGGTGAGAACAGTGAGATCCAAAGCATTTTATTCTAACGTTTTCTCTCTGCCTCTCGCTCTGGAAAATCTGAAAAGATTCTGGGCTATCGGTACTGTCGGATTGTTGATCTATCTGCTTTCCGGCGCGTTTCCCCTGGTTTTGTCCTACGACAGAATCCGCCCGTACATGATCGAGACGATGCTGAGCAATCACAACCCGGGCTACATGGCGGCCCATCTGTTTTTGGCGATCTCGGCAGCGGTGGCGGTGTTCCGCTATCTGCAGAATACGGGAAGTGCCGGTGTGATGCACGCCATGCCGTTCTCGCGAAAAAGCCTGTATCTTTCTTCGTACGCTTCGGGTCTGACGCTGGCTTATTTGCCGGCTTTCATCAACGGGCTGGTCCTGCTGGTCCTGAAGACGCCGGTCTACCAGACGGTCTATGTGGACAATCTGCCGATCCAGACGGATATCTATACCGCAGCCAACGTACTTGGATGGATGGCCGAAGTTTTGGTGATCATCACTTTTGTCTATTCCATAGGGGTATTTGCGGGAATGGTCACCGGATCGATGGTGCTGCATGCACTCACGGCACTGGGCTTCAACTTTCTGCTCACTGCCCTGTATGCCACATTTTTGGGTTATTCCGAGATCTATTTCTTCGGCTTTACCTACAATCGGCTGATCAGCGACATCACACTGAAACTCAGCCCGTATACGTATGTATTTCAAGCCGAAGGAGACCTACGGGCGTCTGCGTGGCCGATGTACATGGTCGCGGCTGTGTTGATTGCTGCCGGGACGTACTTCATCTACAAAAAACGGCCGCTGGAAAAAGCGACGGAGAGTACGGTCTTTCGTTTCATGGAGCACTTTCTATCGTTCCTGATCGTGTTCTTCGGATCCAGCCTTACCGGAATGGTGTTTTATGAGAACGATTACGGATATGCAGGATATGTGCTTGGCGGGATCCTGGGCTTCCTGGTCGGCCAGATGATCGTCAAGAAGACCTTGAAGATCTTCGACCTAGAAAACCTGAAGACGTTCGTGGTGTTTGCGGGCATCATGGCAGTGGTCATCGTCGGATTCAACAAAGACGCGCTGGGCTATGAACGGAGAATCCCGCAGCTCGGATCTGTGGAAACGGTTACGATCGACTCCTATGATTTGATGCAGGGAAATCGGCCTTTGGTTTTTCAGGAAACGGAAAACGTAAGGGCGCTGACCGATTTTCATCAGTTTGTCATCGATCGCAGAGAAGCATACAGAGACCATCAAGGCTTCGGATTCGGGATGACGCTCACCTACGATTTAGACAGCGGAAATCAGATGTCCAGGCGGTATCATCTGCCGTATGAGGCGGTCATGGAATCGGAATCGCTTCGGAAGTTGTACGAATCCGATGAGGCTGACAAGCCTGCGGAGATGCTGTCGCAACTGCAGATGTCGGATACGGAAATCGTCCTGTTTTCCGGAAACAACTACGAATCGGAACAGCTGACGATGCACTATTCGGATGATGTTCTGTCCAACAGCGCAAAGCGGTTGCTCCTGGATGCGTTGAGCCGGGACCTGAAGGAAATGACGTTCCGCCGGCTCGTTTCCGGGCGGGCTGCCATCCTTCAGTTGCAGATCCAGCACAGGACAGAGGCCGGTGGCAAGAATGCCGATGCCACATCGGAAACCTATCCGTACATGACGGGAAAAGAAGACAGCAACTACAGGTATGAATTCTTCGGATACGGGATCACGGCAGAATACGAACATACGCTGCGCTGGATCACCGAAAACGGGTACGAGCACCTTTTGACAGCAATCGGCACCGGCGATTTTGCGGTGATCCGCCGGAACTGCGAGGCGGAAGAAGAAGAAGGAGTCACGCATCCTGTCGACTACGATCGATTTACATCCGTCGATGTGAAACATCAATCCGAGCCGGGCAGTCTGGTTCTGGAGGACCCGGAAGCAATCACGATGCTGATCCGGGATCACGCCTACAGAGATCTGCGGCACTTTCCCGCGGAAGAGGATGCCCTGTGTCTTACCGTGTATCATCGGTCGGAGGATAAAGGCTACGGCATGTTTGAGGCGGCAATGCGTTATTATTTGAACGAAGCGGATCTGCCCGAGGTGATACGGGCAGAAGCAGACCGATATCTGAGCGAATAGAAGCTCAAAAGGGGGTTTGTCCGGCGCATCGCGCCGGACATTTTTATTGACATTTCCGAAATTACTGACATAATGATACTTGCGTCCGGCATGGCCTGCCCGACGACGACACGGATGAAAGAGGAGCTGATAACGGCAATGAACGACCAAAACAGAACCCCCTTGTTTGACGCAATTGTGGAATATAATACGAGGAAGCCTGCTTATTTTTGCATACCCGGGCATCGTTATGAAAAAGGCATCAGTCCCATCTGGCGTGAAGCGGTGGGGGATGCGATTTTTTCTTTTGATTTGACGGAAACACCGCTCACGGACGATCTGCACCATGCTTCCGGCGCGATCATGGAAGCCGAACAGCTGGCTGCGGAGCTGTGGGGTGCCGATTATACCCATTTCCTCGTGAACGGAAGCACCTCGGGCAACGAAGCGATGATCATCACGGCCACCCATGGCGGCGGAAAGGTGGCGATCCCCAGGAATGCCCATAAATCCGCACTGATGGGCTTGATCATCGGTGGTGGAAACCCGGTGTACATCATGCCCGAGTTGGAGCGGGAATGGGGGCTTCACGGAGGAATCACGCCACAAGCCGTAGAGGATATGTTCCGGGACAACCCGGATTGCAAGGGCGTGATGGTCGTAAGTCCGACCTATTACGGGATTGCCAGCGATATTAAAGGCATTGCGGACGTATGCCATCAACACGGCGCGATCCTCATGGTGGACGAAGCCCACGGCGCCCACTGCTATTTCAGCGACCGCCTGCCCCAGGGCGCTCTGGAACTGGGGGCGGACATGTGTGTGCAGAGCATTCACAAAGTGACCGGATCCCTGACCCAGAGTTCCATGCTCCACGTGAAATCCGACCGGATCAAAAAGAGTCGCCTGGAATCCAATCTCACACTGGTGCAAAGCACCAGCCCTTCCTATCTGCTCATGACATCTTTGGATGTGGCGCGCCAGGACATGGCCGCCAGAGGCAAGGAAATGATCGATAAAGCCGCCGGCCTGGCAATCGATGCCAGAGAACGGATCAACGCCATTCCGGGCATGACCTGTGCCGGGAGAGAGCTCATCGGCAGAGCAGGGATCCACGATTACGACATCACAAGGCTGGTCGTGAGCGCAGACGATATCGGAATCACCGGATTCGATCTGAAAAAAATGCTGTTCTACGATTACAATGTGGACATGGAACTGGCGGACTATCGGAACACGCTGGCCATTGTGACCTTTGCCAATGAAAAAGAAGATCTGGATCGACTGGTGGACGCATTGGAAGATATCGCCGAAAAAAATCAGGACGGATCGCTGCTCCCGCTGGCAAAAAAACTTCCGGAACAACCCGAATACGTCCTTTCTCCGCGGCAAGCTTACTTCTCCGATCGGGAACGGATCCCTTGGATGGATGCCAGAGGCCGGATCGCGGCAGAAATGATTGCGCCTTATCCGCCGGGGATCCCGGTCATTTATCCGGGAGAAAGAATGTCGGATGAAGTGTGGGAGTATGTGGAAGCTTTTCGACAGAGAAACGGCCATCTTCACGGTCCTTCGGACGGAAAATTATCCACGTACGTCGTGGTCAGATAGCACAAGGGTGTTAAGCAAAATGCTTGACACCCTCCTGTTTTTATGGTACAGTACCCAGCGTGGGCAAGGGAGCGGAACGCAATGCTGGAAGACATTTTCACGATCAATATGCTGTATGATTTCTACGGAAATCTTCTGCCTCAGCGACAGAGAGAATTTGTACGGCTGTACCGGGAGGAGAATTGGTCTCTGTCGGAAATCGCCGAAGAATTCGGATTGACGCGGCAGGGCGTGTACGACAGCGTCCGAAAAGCGGAAAAAGCGCTGTACGAATACGAAAGCAAGCTGAAACTCATGGAACGCTTTCGGAAGACGGAGCAGGCTCTCAGGAACATCGACCGGGCCTTGACACAGCTGATCGAGCAGAGCGGAGAGGATACTGCGTTGGCGGTGCAGCTCAGACGGATCAAGAATACAGCGGACGCATTGGGAGAATAGTATGGCCTTCGAAGGTTTATCCGAAAAACTCAACGGAATATTCAAGAAATTGAAAGGCAAAGGCGTGCTCACCGAGGCGGACATCCAGGAAGCCATGCGTGAAGTCAAGTTGGCGCTGCTGGAGGCGGACGTCCATTTCAAGGTCGTCAAGGAATTTGTCGCCGCCGTCAAGGAGAAATCGCTGGGCGAAGAAGTGATGAACAGTCTGACGCCGGGTCAACAGGTCATCAAGATCGTCAATGATGAACTGGCTGCGCTGATGGGCGGAAGCAACAGCAAGCTGACCTTTTCTTCCAGCGGCTTTACAACGCTTCTTTTAGTGGGACTGCAGGGGACAGGGAAGACCACGACTTGTGCCAAGCTGGCATCCCACCTTAAGAAGAACGGGAAAAAACCGATGATGGCCGCTTGTGACGTGTATCGGCCTGCAGCCATCGAGCAGCTGGAAATTCTCGGAACATCCGTGGAGATCCCGGTCTATGCGGATCGGGAAGCCCGGGATCCGGTAGTGATCGCACAGGCGGCAAGAAAAATCGCGGAATATAAAGGATTCGATACGCTGATCGTCGACACGGCAGGAAGACTCCATGTGGACGAAGATCTTATGGACGAACTGGTCCGCATCAGAAAGGCCGTCAAACCTCACGAGATCCTTTTGGTGGTGGATGCCATGACCGGCCAGGATGCTGTGACCGCAGCGCAGGCGTTTCACGAGAGGTTGGGCATCGATGGCATTATCATGACAAAGCTGGACGGAGACACCCGGGGCGGAGCGGCGCTGTCCGTCAAAAGCGTTACGGGAAAACCCATAAAATTCGTGGGTGTGGGAGAAAAGAACGATGCGTTGGAGGCCTTTCATCCGCAACGCATGGCTTCCAGGATCCTGGGCATGGGCGACATGATGAGCCTGATCGAGAAAGCGCAGGAATCCTACGACGAAGAGAAGTCCAGGGAACTGGAAAAGAAAATGAAAAAGAACCAGTTCACCCTGGAAGATTTTCTGGATCAGTTCTCTCAAATCCGCGGCATGGGCGGATTGGCCAAGATCATGGACATGCTGCCCGGCGGCGGGGCGAAGCCCGACGAAGAACAGTTGGACAAAGGCGAACAAGAATTTCGTTCCATGGAAGCCATTATACAGTCCATGACGATAGAAGAGCGCAGGAATCCCCAGCTCCTCAATGCGAGCAGGCGAAAGCGGATCGCTGCCGGCGCCGGGGTTACCGTTACCCGGGTCAACAGTCTGATCAAGCGCTACGAAGAAACCAGAAAGCTGATGAAGCAGTTTTCCGGAGGGAAGCCGGGGAAGAAAGCCCGACGGATGTTTCAGGGATTCTAACGGGTGTTTCGATGATCGGGCGAACCGCTGCAGCGATGTGGCGTTCACATATAGAAAGCAGTAAACAGTTATTGATCAGGAGGAAAAAATGGCAGTTAAAATCAGATTGAAAAGAATGGGCGCGCACAAAAGGCCTTTCTACAGAGTCGTCGTGGCAGATTCCCGCTCTCCGAGAGACGGAAGATTCATCGAAGAGATCGGGTACTACAATCCGCTGACGGATCCGGCAGACATCAAAATCGATCCCGAAAAAGCAAAGAAATGGCTCTCCACGGGCGCAGCGCCCACCGATACGGTGCGGGCACTCTTTAAAAAATCGGGTATTATCGAGTAAGAAAGCGGTGAGATAATGTTGTTATTGGTAGAAACCATCGCCAAGTCCCTGGTGGATGCGCCGGAGGAAGTTCGGGTTCGTGAAGTCGCCAGCGACGGAGATTCCACCGTCATCGAGCTCCGCGTATCCAGTCAGGATATGGGCAAAGTGATCGGGAAGCAGGGACGCATCGCCAAAGCGATGCGGACTGTGGTCAAGGCAGCTGCGGTCAAACAAAACAAAAAGGTCAATGTGGAGATCGTTTCCTAGGGGCGCGGAGGTCTTATGAAGACTGTAAAGATCGGAAAGATCACCGCACCGGTGGGGATCCGCGGGGAAGTTCGTGTTTATCCGTTTACGGATGAAACGACGCGGTTTTCCCAGATTTCCGCAGTCCTGATCGAAAAGCGCTGTCATGAACTGCAGAATGTGCGATACCAAAAGGATAAGGTCATTCTCAAGCTGTCGGAAGTGGATGATCGCAATACAGCTGAAAGTCTGCGCGGGCAAGAATTGTTTTTGCCGGAAGAATCCTTGTGGGACATCCCGGAGGATACGTATTTTGTGCGCGATCTCATCGGGATGACGGTTCGGACCCAAGAGGGGACGCTCGTCGGAGAGCTTACCGACGTGATCCATCATGCCCATCAGGACCTCTATGAGATCACGGATCGTTCAGGACATCCGTTTTTACTGCCGGCCGTAGGCGCTTTTGTGCTGGATGTAAATCTGCCCGCACGGACGATGACGGTGCGGCTGATCGAAGGGATGACGGAGTCATGAAGATCCATATCCTCACACTGTTTCCGGATATGATCCTGCCGTGGATCGGGCAAAGTATCCTGGGCCGGGCTGTTGAAAACGGCTTGATCGACATTGGGATCACGAACATCCGAGACCACTCGGCGGACAAACACAAAAAAACGGACGACACACCTTACGGCGGCGGCGCCGGCATGATCCTGACGCCCCAGCCGGTATTTGACGCGATCACAGCCATCGGGGCACAGCATCGGAGAAAAATATACATGTCTCCGAGAGGGCGGCAGTTGGACCAGACGTACATCAGAGAACTGGCCGGAGAAGACGAACTGGTCATTCTGTGCGGCCATTATGAGGGCGTCGACCAGCGGATCCTGGATGCCTGGGAGATGGAGGAAGTATCCATCGGCGATTATATCCTAACGGGAGGGGAACTTGCCTGCATGGTGCTGATCGACACAGTAGCCAGAATGATTCCCGGTGTTTTGGGCAATGAAAGCGCACATCTGGAGGAATCGATCTATTCCGGACTTCTGGAATACGATCAGTACACGAAACCCAGAAAATACGAAGGATGGGCGGTACCGGAGGTCCTGTTCGGCGGAAATCACAAAATGATCCGCCTTTGGCAGTGGGAATCCTCTCTTCGCCTGACACAGCAGCGTCGACCGGATCTGCTTCGTGCGTTTTTAAAGAAGGCCCCCCCCCTGACGAAAGAGGAAAAGAAGATTTTGGACAGCGTGCTTGCCCGGGAGCCTCTTCTTGAAGAAGAGGAATGATTCTGATAGAATAGAGGCATGAAAAAAGACAAAAGAAGGAGTCGCATCATCGTTGCGACTGCCGTTTTTCTGGCGGCGTGCGTCGGGCTTTATGCGTTCATTTATGTGATCCCCGGCATATCCGGCGCCCTGACGAGAACCGTGATCGTTTCCTACGGCAACCTTCGGGTCACCGACGAAACGGAGGCTTATTTGATTCGGAACGAGGTGGTTTTGTCCGCCGGACAGACCGGCACGGTCAGCTATTACGTAAACGAAGGAGCCAAAACCAGAAAAGGCACCAAAGTGCTGGATATCTATCCTCCGAACGGAAGTGTGACGGGGTATTACAGCGGGTACACCGGTGTCGTCAGTTATTATATTGACGGATATGAGGCATACTTTTCGCCGGAACGGTTGACGGAACTGGATCCTGCCGAGTTCGACGACATCAGCATCATCCCCGAAAACACCCACAGAGAAACGGTGCATGCCGGGGAGCCACTGTACAAAATTGTACTGGATGACGTGTGGTATGCGGTGATCACCGTTTCCGAAGATCGGCTGTTCAAGTACACGACCGGTGCGGCGGTAACGCTGGAATTCGGTGATGATTCCGTTCCGGCATATACGACGGAACTGCTTCCGAAAGAAGAAGGCTGGCTCGTCGTTATTCGAACGGACAAGTATTACGAACCCTTCGCAACGATCCGAAAAACACCCCTGCGGGTCGTTACCGAAGATTATCAAGGCTTGATCATTCCAAACACTGCCATTGCAGAGGAAGAAGGCGTACAGGGCGTTTATGTCAGAGACTTGACAGGGGAATTCCACTTCACACGTATCCGTGTGATCACCACCGACGGAAAAGATTCTTTGGTTTATTCCGGTTCTTTCAACGAAACCGACAGCGACGGCCAGCAGACCAAAGTCAATACGGTGGAAATATACGATGAAATATTAAGGCATATCGAGCCGGAGCAAGGATCGGAGAGTCATTGAATGGGCATTCAAAAGAATATCGAAGAAATCGTAAAACAGATCGATACCTATGCCCGAAAGGTCGGAAAGAACGGACGGGACATACAGCTGATCGCAGTCACGAAGACCCGCTCGCCGGAAGAGATTCTGGAAGCGCTCTCCCGGGGCATTACGGACATCGGAGAGAATAAAGTGCAGGAGATCCAGGCGAAATACGACAAGATAGATGTGCCGGTGCGATGGCATCTCATCGGTCATCTTCAGACGAACAAGGTCAAGTACATCATCGATAAAGTACACATGATCCATTCCGTAGATTCCATCCGACTGGCCCGGGAAATCGAGAAGAGGGCATCTGCGTCCGGTATCGTTGTCAATATACTCATACAGGTGAATGCTGCCGGAGAGGAAAGCAAGTTCGGCGTGGCGCCCGAACAGGTGCGGTCGCTGGTCGATCAAATACTGGTGGAATGTGAACATATCCGCATCAAAGGATTGATGCACATTGCTCCTTTTGCCGAAGAGCCCGAGGCAGTACGGCCTTATTTCAAAGAAGTCAAAAAATTGTACGATCAACTCGCCGAGATCCGTCATCCCGGACTGGACTTTTCCACTTTGTCCATGGGCATGTCCAATGATTTCGGCGTGGCGATCGAGGAAGGCGCCAACGCCGTTCGCGTCGGCACATCCATATTCGGTGCGCGGGACTATTCGAAGCAGTAGCCTGCCGGAAAGAGGAAAAGACGATGGGTTTATTCAACAAAATGAAAGAGATGGTCGGGATCGAAGAGATCGACGATGATGAACTGGAAACGGCAAAAAAACCTGCGGTGCCGGAACGGAAACCGATCGAATCCAGGCCTTCTGCAAAGAGCAGTTATTCGGAACCGTCCAAACCTGTGGAGATGCGTTCGCCCACACTTCCGGGAGGACGGAGGACAGACCAGTTTAAGATGGTCGTCGTAGAGCCCTCCGGATTTGAGGACAGTCCGAGGCTGGTGGACAATCTCAAAGCCAAAAAACCGGTGATCATCAATTTGGAGAACCTGGAGACCGACACGGCCAGAAAGATCTTTGACTTTCTGAGTGGAGCGACCTATGCGCTCAACGGCAATGTGCAGAAAGTTGCCAACAATATTTTTGTGTTCGTTCCCGAAAATGTGGATGTGGCTTATAATACGGATTCAAAGGTCAATTTGGCGGAAGGCGGCATCAAAAGCCCCTGGAAATAGGAGATCGCATGATCGGCACGAAATTATTACTGGCACTTCATTATTTCACCCTGGTCATCCAGTATATGATACTGGCTTACGTGGTGTTGTCCTGGTTTTCGAGACCCGGAGGGCAGACATACCGGTTCTATCAGAAATTGGGTGAGATCCTGGAACCTCTGTTCATCCCGTTCCGACGGCTTACCGGGGGGATCGCCATGCGTACCGGGCTGGATTTTACGCCCTTCGTCACCATCATTGCCGTATCCATGATCTATCGACTGATTTTCGCCGTGGCTTCCGGTTTCGTTTTGTAAAAGGAGTGTCGTATGATTACACCACTGGATATCCAAAACAAAGTCTTTGCCCGTGCTGTGAGAGGGTACAAGGAAGAGGAAGTCGACAGTTTCCTGGATCTGCTGACGGTAGATTACGAACGTGTGATCGATGACAACGAAAACCTGAGAAAGCAGCTCACCGATCTGCAGGACCGACTGGAAGAGTATAAAACCACGGAGGAAAGTGTTTTGAAAACACTGGAGGCTGCCAAGGCACTGATGAACGATATTTCCGTCAGTGCCGAAAAGAGAGCGGAGATCCTGGTAAAAAACGCAGAACTGGATGCGGAACTGCTCCAGCGGCAGGCCCGTGAATCCGTTGAGCGTCTGAAAGAGGAGGAACTGGCCCTCTCCCAGCGCGTCGCCTCCGTTCGCAGCCGTTTCAAGAGCATGCTGGAATCCGAGCTGGACCGGTTCGACGTCCTGAGTGAAGAACTCTTCGGCACCCCCGGGACGACTTCTTTTACCGAAGTCTCGGAATCGAGGACCCGGCCGTTGAAAGGACAGCCGATCAAAGAGGAGGATCTTTTCAAGACCGTCTCGAATTTCAGGAGCGAAGACTAGTGTTCTGGTGGATCATCGGAACCGTAGTCGTCTCCGATCAGCTTACGAAATATCTGATCCGTTCCACCGTGGAACTGAATCAGACTGTCCACGTTTTCAGCGGTCTTCTGGATTTGACATACATCCACAACTACGGGGCGGCGTTCAGCATTCTTCAAAACAAACAGACATTTTTGATCACGTTCACCGGCATCGCCATGGTTGCAATCATTCTGTATGTGATCAGGCAGGGAAATAAGCTTCCTCGTGCGGAGGTGGCGGCGCTGGGTCTGATCGTCGCCGGCGGCCTGGGCAATCTGGTGGATCGGGTGATGCGGGGCTACGTGGTGGATTTTCTCAATATATACATTCTTCCCGTGTTCAACGTTGCGGACATGGCGGTGTGTGCGGGGAGTGCTTTGCTGGTATACAGTGTAGTCGTACTGGAGCCGCGGCTCAGAAAAGATTCTTCCAATGAGCAATGAGCAAATCGTTACGGTCTATACGGAATGGGTTCATGAAGGACGCCGCATGGATGCGGTGCTGGCCGAACTGATCGAAGAAGCCTCCAGGAGCTATCTTCAGAAATTGATTGAAGACGGTTCTGTTTTTTTGGACGGAACCCCTCAAAGATCCAAGAAGGAAAAGCTGCGGGAAGGACAACGCATTGACGTAGTGTTTCCGGCGCCGGCTTCCCTGGAAATCCTGCCCCAGAAAATGGACTTGGACATCGTATACGAGGATGAAGACCTGCTGCTGGTCAATAAGCCGAAAGGGCTGGTCGTGCATCCGGCGGCCGGAAATCCCGACGGAACACTGGTCAACGGGTTGCTGTACCACTGCAAAAATCTGTCCGTCATCAACGGTGTCCGGCGGCCGGGGATCGTGCACCGGATCGACAAAGATACCACAGGCCTGCTGGTGGTGGCCAAGACGGACGTTGCACATCGCGAACTGTCCCGCCAGCTGGCGGAGCACACGATGGAACGGCAATATGTATCCGTCGTCTGGTTCGGATTCAACCACGAGGAAGGGCGAATCGACGCCCCTCTCGGAAGAGATCCGAAGAACCGCCTGAAACGTGCGGTGGTTCCCGACGGAAAGACCGCTGTCACGCACTATAAAGTAAAGGAACGACTCTCTTCTTTTACGCTGATCGAAGTGGTGCTTGAAACCGGGCGGACGCATCAGATCCGGGTCCATATGGCTCATGTGAAACACCCGCTGCTGGGAGACGTGCTCTACGGGCCGCGAAAGCAGCCTTTCGGCCTGACCGGACAAGTCCTTCACGCAGGCGTTCTGGGCTTCACCCATCCGACGAAGGGTCGGGAGATGCGCTTTCAGGCAGATCCTCCGGCAGAGTTTCAGAATATCTTGGAAAAGTTAAGGAGATGACTATGGGAAAAATCAAATTGAATCCCGGGACGATGCTGAATCCCGTCCCCGTGGTGCTTGTCAGCTGCGGCCGCGGAGAAGAAGCCAACCTGATCACGATCGCTTGGACGGGCACGGTCAATTCGGAGCCCCCTTACACGTATGTATCTGTGCGAAAAGATCGTCATTCTCACGGGATCCTCTCGAAGGAAAAAGAATTTGTGATCAATCTGACGACGAAAGACCTTCTGTATGCCACGGATTTCTGCGGCGTCAAGAGCGGCGCTTCGGTAGACAAGTTCCGGGAAGCGGGGCTGACGAAAGAGCCTTCCTCCATCGTGGGCTGCCCCATGGTTGCAGAGTCGCCGGTCTCGTTGGAATGCAAAGTACGATCGGTTCATGAATTCCCCACGCATGATATGTTTCTTGCGGAGATCGTTGCCGTGCAGGTCCGGGAAGAACTGATGGACAAAAGCGGGAAGCTTCGCTTGGACAAAGCCGGTTTGATCTGCTTCAACCACGGAGAATACATGGCGGTAGGAGAAGAAGTCCTTGGCGGTTTCGGCTTTTCCGTGATGAAACCATCCACAAAAAAAAGAAAACAGCAGGAAGCAAAGAATAAGAAATAACATACGCCTGTCTGCCGGCCGTCCGGCAGACAGGCATTTTTGACGATAAAAGAACCGCCGAAAAGCGGTTCTTTTTCTTGGGGGACAGTCTCGATTGCCGCAGTTTGCAAGCATATTCAGTGATTGGCTTGGGGAACGGGAGCGTCAATTTCATAGGATCATGCGGATGTTATGTCCGACACGCAACGCAACACCTGTCGTGCGCTGCATGTACACTGTTCTGCAGCAAGAGTTCTGTCCTGGATACAGAGTAGCACACGACGCGGCAAAAATCAACTAAATTATGTAAAATATGGAGAAAAATCACACAAACATCTATTTCGGGATACTCGGTCTAACATAAATTGTTTTTTGTGAACTATAGAGGACCATCCCCGGCTTGGCCCCGGCGGGTTTCCGGACATGGCGGATCTGTGTATAATCCACAGGAACATTTTCCGACAGGCTCGCTTTGGAGTAGTGGGCAGCCAACGCCGCAGCTTCGCGAATATCTCCTTCGTCCGGTTCCCGGTCTCGGCACAGCAAGACCACGTGAGAACCGGGGATATCCTTGGCGTGAAACCACAGATCGGACTTTTTCGCCAGGGAAAAAGTAACGTAATCGTTTTCCGTGTTGCTTTTTCCTGCCAGCAGTTCCATCCCTCCGGCGGTTCGATAACGGTGGGGCTTCGATTTCGGGGTTTTTCTGTGTGCTGCTTTCCGAATGCGGAGATAACCGGCTTCGGACAGTTCCTGCCGGATCTGTTCCAGTGTTTCATAGTCTTCGGCCAACGTCACGGCAGAGAGGACGGACTCGATGTATCGTATGTCCTTTTCCGTTTCCTTCAACTGCAGGCGTTTTTCTTTTCCCGCAGTTTTGGCTTTCCCATACTTTTTGTAGTACGTCTGCGCATTTTTTGCGGGAGACAGGCGTGGATCCAGATCGATGGTCATCGTGGTTCCGTCATAGTAATTGTCCACAGTCACCCGGGCACTTCCCGCTTCGACTTTATGAAGACCTGCCGTGAGGAGTTCCGCCCGAAGGCGAAGCTGTTCGGCCTGTTCCGATTCTTTCTGTTCTTCCAGGAGGCGTTGTTTTTTCAGAAGAAGCTTGTCCATAACGCTTTGGACGAGACGTTGCAGGCTGATGCTTCTTTGTGCGACCCGGTTGCTTTGAAGCCTGTTTTGAAAAAAATAGTCCAGTGCCTGGCCGGGCCGGTCGAAGCGCATCGTCCGATGTTCGGGGAAAACGTGGGTCAACGGGATGATATGAACATCCTGCGGAGTATTGGCCTCACTCACGTACACGGCGGGAATCAGTCCCGCTTCCCGATCCAGCATATCCTTGAGACGAACGATGCGTTCGGGCAGTTCTTCCTTCGGCCCGGACAGCCAAAGTTCCTCCGCTGCGGTGGGGCCAAAGCCTTGCACGGCGTTCATGACAACCTTGGATCCTTCCGATTCGTGCAGAGCGATGTGTCGACGGATCTCTTCCTCCGTCGCTGTCCAGAAATCCAACTTATCCTGCGCCGGCGGCGGAGCATAAGGGAGTCCGGGCAGGATCTGACGGTATCGGTTGACATCGATCGAAATCCGTTTGATGCTGTCGACAATCAATCCCGTGTCCCGGTTCAGAAGCATGAGATTGCTGTGTTTCCCCATGGTTTCGGCCAGTAAGCATTTGTTGACGGAATAGCCCATTTCATTGACGGTTTCGATGTGGAATTCGAGGATGCGCTCCGTCCGGGGCTGAAGGACCCGAACGATCCGCCCGCCCTGGATGTGTTTTCGGAGAAGCATGCAAAAGGGAGGGGCAACGGAGGGGTTTTCAAACGACCTCTCCGTCAGATATACTGCAGCGCTGCCCGGATGGGTGCTCAGCAGCAGTTTTTTCCTTCCGTCACCGGTATATAATTGCATCAGGATCTCATCCGGCTCCGGCTGATATATTTTTTCGATCTTTGCGCCGACCAGCAGTCGATTCAGTTGTCTGGCCGTTACGCCGGCGAACAATCCGTCATAGCTCATGGAAAACCTCTGTGGTATTGAAGTTTGCTTTGTGATAAAATCTCCTCAATGATAACATGAACTGCGTTCGATCAACAAGAAGATTGCATGTGAACGAAAAGAGGATGAACATGATCAAAAGCATGACCGGCTTCGGCCGGGGCGAATATGCAGACGATAAGCGAGGCGTCGTCGTGGAGATTCGCGCGGTGAATCATCGCTACAGCGATATCAATGTCAAGATGCCCAGAAGATATTCTTTTGCGGAAGAACCCATCAAAGCGCTGGTCAAAAACGTGGCGCCCAGAGGCAAGATCGATGTGTCCATTCAGGTGGACAGCGTGGGAGAAGACGAGACCCGTGTCAGGCTGAATCTACCGGTCGCCAGACAGTATCACGATAACCTGCTGCGCCTTAAGAACGAACTGAACCTTCAAGGGGAAGTGTCGCTTTCTCTCCTGGCCGGCATGCCCGACGTGATTCGATCCGTGGCGGAAGTGGAGGACGAACAGGCGATCCTGAAGAGTCTCTCGGAACCGGTGACCCGGGCCGCGGAAAATCTGGATGCCATGCGCATGGAAGAAGGCGCCCGGCTGACGGAAGACATTCTGTACCGGGGCGGATTGATTGCGGATACCGCCGAAGAAATCGAAGCATATGCCCCCTCCGTCGCGGAAAACTACACGGCAAAGATGAAAGAACGTATCATCGAACTGTTGGGAAGCGGTTCCGGAGCTACGGAAGACCGGATCCTCCTGGAAGCGGCGATCTTCGCCGACAAATCGAACATTACGGAGGAGTTGGTCCGGCTGAAGAGCCATATCGCGCAGCTGCGCAATATCATCGCTTCAGCGCGGGAGCCGGTGGGCAAGAAGTTGGACTTTTTGGTTCAGGAAATGAACCGGGAAGCCAATACCATGGGCTCGAAGGCCAACGATATCGCCATTACCAACAAAGTTCTCAACCTGAAGAGTGAAATCGAAAAAATCAGGGAGCAGATCCAGAATATCGAATGACCGGATATTTCGCTTGAATATTCCGATCATTTGATGTATTCTTATTAACTGCACAACGATTCGGACAAAAGAGGTGAGGAGCTTATATGGAGCAGGGCAAACTGTTTGTGCTTTCCGGTCCCTCCGGGGCAGGGAAAGGCACCATTTGCAAAGAAATCGTTCGCAGAGAGAAGATCGGACTATCGGTTTCCATGACGACCAGAGCCCCCAGAGGCGAAGAGAAGCATGGGAAGAGTTATTATTTTGTTTCCGAGGAAGAATTTCAGAAAAACATCGATGAAGGCGGATTTCTGGAATATGCAAAGATTTACGGACACAGCTACGGAACGCCCAAGAAACTCGTATTGGGCCAGTTGTCCAAGGGAAAGGACATCATTCTTGAAATCGAGATGCAGGGAGCGTTTCAGGTAAAAAACGTGTACCCCGAAGGAATCCTCATCTTCGTTCTTCCGCCATCTCTTGCCGAATTGAGAAAGCGTCTCATTGCCCGGGGCACCGAAGACGAAGAGGATATTCTGATCCGCCAGCAGGCTACACTGAACGAAATCGCTTTGATCCACGATTACGATTACTATGTGATCAACGATGAACTGGAGCAAGCCGTGGACAAAGTCCGGTCAATCATCAAGGCCGAGCACAGCAAAGTAGACAAGAACGTGGATCGATTGATCCGGAAATACGAGGAGGAATTATAGATGTTGTACCCATCGATCAATTTGTTGAAAACAAAGGTGGACAGCCGCTACACACTGGTCGTGATGGCCGCAAAGCGCGCCAGGGATCTGGTGGACGGAAAACCAAAGCTCACACTCATGGAGAGCAATAAGCCGGTGTCGATCGCCACCTACGAAATTTCCGATGACCTGATCAGTTATACCCGGGCCCAGACGTCTGTCGCAGACGAACCGGAGAGAGACTAGCACATCCATGGAAGATTTTTATGACAGAACGCGTCGTTTGATCGGCGTCGGCGCCATGGAAAGACTCCGAAAGGCAGCCGTTCTGGTGGTAGGACTGGGCGGTGTGGGCGGTCACCTGGCCGAAAACCTGGTACGAGCGGGTGTCGGGACCCTGGGCCTGTGCGATTGCGACCGAATCGAAGAAAGCAACATGAACCGCCAGATTTTGGCGGTTTCTCACACGTTGGGCATGTACAAAACGCGTGCCGCTGCACAGCGGTTCTTGTCCATCAACGGGGATTTGATCCTGCGCGAGCACCCCTTCCGGCTGACGGAAAAAACGCTGCCGGAACTGCAGGTGGAATCCTACGATTACATTGCCGATGCCATCGACGATGTAGGCGCGAAAATCCTTTTGATCCGCGAGGCGTCTCAACGGGGCATTCCGGTGATCAGTGCCATGGGTGCGGGAAATAAAACCGATCCGACCCGGTTCCGGATCGCTTCCGTCGGCGCAACGCATACCTGTCCCCTGGCAAGGGTCTTGAGAAAGGAGCTGCGTTCTGTGGGGCTTTCGGATGTGCCGGTTCTTTTTTCCGACGAAGTGCCGCCGGAGCGAGACGAGGCAGAAACAACCGGAGTCACGGCAAGCATTTCTTATATGCCGGCCGTTGCCGGTTCGTTGATTGCCGGCAGGATCCTGATGGACCTGATCAAAAAATGAAACTCCGCAGATGCGGAGTTTTTCATTCGCAGTGAAGAACCAGGGCGGCGGCGCCGTACAGGGCGCCTTCGTACCCGAGGGGAGTGGCGAGGATCTCCGGGCTCGGATAGGGTCGCTTGTAGGTTTGGGCACGGACCGTCTCGAGCAGTGTATCCCGATATAGGTCGAAGGCTAATGAAAGGCCGCCGCCCAGGATCACTTTTTTCAGATCCAGCACGTTGTGCAGCGCAGCGATGGCTTTGCCCAGGTAACAGCCTTCCAGGCGGAAGGTTTCCAGGGCCGCAGGGTCGCCTTCGGCGGCCATGGCGGCGATCGAGGCGCCATCGGGCGCTTTGCCGTCGATGCGCCGGCGCCCGCCGGCCTCCAGATAGTTTTGCACCAGGCCGGCGGCTGCGGCATACATTTCCAGCGTCCCGGCAGTCCCGTCCTCGGACACGCGTCCGTTTTCCACTACCACACACTGCCCGATCTCGCCTGCATTTCCGGTAGCGCCCCGGTGAAGTTTACCGTTCAGAAACAATCCGCCGCCGATGCCGTTGCTCACGGTGATATAAAGATAATCATCGCAATCCCGCCCGGCGCCGAAATATCGTTCGGCCAGCACGCAGGCCCGCCCGTCATTTTCGATATAAAACGGCAGGCCGAAAACCTTCTCCAGATCTCTTGCGATGGGATAGTTCTTGATCCCCATGAATTCCGTGCTCACCCAGACGCCGCTTTGCGGGTCTGCAAGGCCCGGAATGGTTACGCCTCCCCCGATAACCCGGACATCCGGATGTGCTCCCAGCATGTCGCTGACGGCCTCCAGCAACTGGCTTCGAATGAGCGGCTGTGTATACTCCGTCCACGTCTTTCGTTCCTTTGCAAGAAGAGTTCCGTCGGGCCGGATCAGCCCGGTCATATACTTGGATCCGCCGATGTCCACGGCCAGGATCGCTTCTTTCATAGCAATGCCTTCCTTTTGTTCAGCTGTTCAGCGGTCGAATCCCGGCTTCATCTGGCTGCGGATCTTCTGTGTCGTCCACACGGTCACATCGATCCCGGCGGCGTCTGCTATCTCGTAGGCCAGTACTTGAACAGGGATCAGATATTCCAGTGCGTTCAGAAAGGGCAGGCCGCAGGTGTCCAGGGGCAGGTCCCAGTCGTCGGCGGGAGCATCCTTCGAGGAACGAACCAGCGTGCAGTTTGGATAGTCCGGCTTCATGGCATGATACAACTGAAGCATCCGTTCTTTTTCTTGGCAATCCTCCGCCGCAAGAAAGAAAACAACATCCTCCGGCCGAACTGCGCACAGCGGACCGTGGAGGAATTCTTCCAATTCATAGGCAAAGGTGGGCTTTTGATGGGATTCGATGAATTTCAGAACCGCTTCCGTGGCGGTGCCGTAGTTGGCGCCGTAGGCTAAAAACCAATAGCGTTCCGAGGCCATCACGTCACTCTGACGCCTGCGGTACCATTCCTGCACTTGCAGGCGGTTTGCGTTCACGTTACCGGCCATTTGCTGAAAGCCGGCGTCGTAGGCAGCATAGGCTTCGGCAGACATGCGCCCGGTCTCGCGAGCCGCCTCCAAGAAGCACAAAAGAAGGATAAACAGACCGATCGAGTGGCCTTTTGTTGTGGGCGGCGCTTTTTCCGCACCCGATGGTTTCTTGATCACCACGTCGGAAAGGCCGGCCAGGATGCCGGTTTCGTCCAGGGTTGTGCAGACGACGGGGATCCTCAGTTCGTTGGCTTTTTGTGCCGCAATGACAGGACCTTTGGTTTTGCCGGATTCCACGGGGCAGATGAGCAGCATCTCCTCCGGCCGATAGGCGCCGGAAGCGTTGAACGCATCGTGGTAAAGAAACAGGGAAGGCAGAGGCGCGCTGGCTTCGACACCCAACATGGAAATGGCCGCGCACCGCAGTGTTTCCGAAAGATGAGATGGAGATCCGCTTCCCACAAGATAGATCCTCTTGATCGGTTTTTTACGAAAGATCTTCACAAAGTCTTCTGTGTAGCGCTTCCGGTTTCGGAGGACATGCCGAAAGAGATCCGGCTCCTGAGCGATCTCGTGGATCATTGCTTCGTTGTTGGGGAGGATGGCCATGATTTACGCACCTTTCGTTTGTCGACTGTAATGATTCACCTGATTGTAGCACAGGAAAAAAAACTTGCCAAGACCGGATCGATAGTGTAATATACCTAAGGTATGCACCATCGCATACGATTTCAAAATACACACATTTTCGTGCCGGCTCAGCGGTGCTTCGAGAGAAGTCTGTGCCGGGAGACCGAAAATGGAGGAAAAACCGGGAGGAAAAAAACATGGCAGTTATTTCGATGAAACAATTATTGGAAGCCGGCGTTCACTTCGGACATCAGACCAGAAGATGGAACCCCAAAATGGCGCCTTACATTTTTACGGAGCGGAACGGGATCTACATCATCGATCTGCAGAAGACCGTTCGTAAAGTAGAGGAAGCCTACGAGTTCATCAAGAGCGTAGCAGCATCCAACAAGCCGATCCTGTTCGTAGGGACCAAAAAGCAGGCTCAGGCCACGATCGCCGACGAAGCGATCCGCTGCGACATGTTCTACGTCAACGAGAGATGGCTGGGCGGCATGCTCACGAACTATAAGACGATCTCTCTTCGCATCAAGCGGCTCAACGACATTAAAAAGATGGAAACCGACGGCACTTTCGACGCGCTTACCAAGAAGGAAGTGCAGAAGCTTCGCCTGGAAATGGCCAAGCTGGAGAAATTCCTGAACGGCATCAAAGATATGAAGGGGATGCCCGGCGCACTGTTCGTCGTGGATCCCAAGAAAGAAAAGATCGCAGTAAAAGAAGCAAGGATCCTGGATATTCCCATCGTCGGCATGTGCGACACCAACTGCGACCCGGATGATGTGGATTATGTGATCCCCGCCAACGACGATGCGATCCGCGCCGTCAAGCTGATCACCGGAAAAATGGCAGAGGCCGTCATCGAAGGCAAGCAGGGCGAATCCTATGCGCCGGCACAGGAAGAAACCGCTGCCGCACCTGCAGCGGCAGAAGAAGTTGCACCGGAAGAAGTAAAAGCGACAGCTGAGTCAGAGCCGGAAGCGGAAGAAGATGCTGCCGAGCTGCCCGACGAAGAATAGACATACAACAGCAAAGTGAAATTTGGCGCATCCTTGCGCATGACAGTAATACAGTAATAAGGAGAACAGATATGACAGTAACAGCAGCAATGGTAAAAGAACTGCGCGAAGCGACCGGCGCAGGCATGATGGATTGCAAGAAAGCACTGACAGAAACCGACGGCAATATGGAAAAAGCCGTTGACTACCTCAGAGAAAATGGATTGGCCAAGGCCGCAAAAAAAGCCGGTCGTGTGGCTTCGGAAGGTCTTGTCCGTCTGGCGTTCAACGAAGACGCGACACAGGCCGCTGCGATCGAAGTCAATTCAGAGACTGATTTCGTTGCAAAGAACGAAGCATTCGTAAGCTTTGTCGAAACACTGTCTCAGATGGCTCTGAACGGAGCGGCGGAATCCATGGAAGCCTTTATGGCACTTCCCTACGGGAGCGAAGGCACGGTTCAGGACGCTCTGAACAACATGATTGCTAAGATCGGCGAAAACTTAAGCGTTCGCCGCTTTGTCAAGTTCAATACAGCCGGTGTCAAGTATGCCGGTTATGTTCACGGTGGCGGCAAGATCGGTGTGGTCATCGGTATTCAGACAGAAGCTACCGCTGACGAGATCAGTATCGTGGGCAAAGATGTCGCCATGCAGGCAGCTTCCATGAGACCTCAGTTTGTGGATGAATCCGAAGTGGATCCGGAGTATCTGGAGCACGAAAAGCAGATCTTGGTCGCCCAAGCCCTTCACGAAGGGAAGCCGGCGGAGATCGTGGAAAAGATGGTAATCGGACGCCTTAAGAAAGAACTCAAGGAAACTTGCCTCGTGGAGCAGAAATTTGTCAAGAACAACGATATGAGCGTTAAAGATTATGTCGAGGCCGTTGCCAAAGATCTCGGCAAGGATATGAAAATCGTCGAGATGCTGCGCTACGAAGTGGGCGAAGGCATCGAAAAGAAAGAAGAAAACTTTGCCGAAGAAGTGGCGAAGCAAATGGGTAAGTAGTTTCGAGATAAGACCCGCGCCGATCGGCGCGGGTTTTTTAATGGAGCGTGAAGCTGTTTTTGCTGAATTCCAGTAAACCTTCCTTTTGAAGTTTGGATAATTCGCTGGACATGGCGCTGCGGTCCACCGCCAGATAATCGGCCAGCTGTTGCCGGTTGAATGGGATCTTAAAGGTGTTGCTTCCTGTCTGAAGAGACTGAACCGAAAGGTAAGAAAGCAGTTTATTTCGAGTGGTGCGCTGGGCCATGTGCTCCAGCTTACCGGTCAGCATCAGATTCTTGGAAGCCAAGATTTCAGCCAGGTTCTGAATGAGTGTCTGGTGGAAGGAACAGGCTTTCGGACAGGCGCGCAGAATGCTGCCTGCGTTCATCAACAGCACATTGCAGTCGGTGAGGGCAAAGGCGTTGACTGCAAGAGGCGTATCGGGGACCAGTGCGTAGGTTTCCGCAAAAATCTGCCCGGGCCGGATCTCTGCCAGAATGGTCTGGTTTCCCCAAAAATCCTCGGTATTGATATGTATCTCGCCCTCCAGCAGCATGGCCAGCGGAACGTCTTTCTCGCCGATATGAAAAATAAACTCCCCCTTGCGATATGTTTTACGCGTCGAAGAAAGACATTGGAGCACGTCAGGGATATCATAGGAATCAATATTTTTAAAAAGAACAGAGTTTGAAAGAACGGAATCGTATAAAACCATAGGGGCCTCCGTTGTATTTGCAACATATTTTCCACAACTATTATAATATACTTGATCCAGAAAGTCACGGAGGTAGATGAAAATGAAGAGAAAAATTATCAAAATAGACAGTGCATTGTGCAACGGCTGCGGCCTTTGTGCGGAAGCCTGCCACGAGGGCGCCATCGGCATGGTGGATGGAAAAGCGGTCCTGCTTCGGGACGATTACTGCGATGGTCTGGGAGATTGTCTGCCGGCTTGTCCCACCGGAGCCATATCCTTTGAAGTGCGGGAAGCAGCTGCCTATGACGAAGCTGCCGTCTTGGCCAAGCAAGGCAAATCCGTGCAGGAACCGTTGCCTTGCGGTTGCCCGGGAAGTGCCAGCAAAAGTTTATTTAAGGAGCCGGAATCCTGTTCCTGCAGCGAGCAGCCCACCATCGCTTCCTCGGCAAGTCAGCTGCGCCAGTGGCCAGTCCAGATCAAACTCGCGCCGGTGAACGCGCCCTATTTCCAAGGCGCTCATCTGCTCATCGCCGCAGATTGCTCTGCCTATGCTTACGGTGATTTCCACAACAAGTTTATTCGCAACAGAGTGACACTGATCGGCTGTCCCAAGCTGGATGAAGGCGATTATTCGGAAAAATTGACGGAAATCATAAGACAGAACGACATCAAAAGTGTGACGATCGTTCGCATGGAGGTTCCCTGCTGCGGCGGATTGGAGTATGCCGGTAAAAAGGCGCTGCAGGACAGCGGGAAGTTCATCCCCTGGCAGGTGGTGACGATTTCAGCGGAAGGCGAGATCCTCGAATAATTACCATCTTGGATTCTCGCTGCAATTGTGCAATAATGGTTCTGTAACGAAAGCGTTGCGATAAAGCATTATGCTTTCTCTCTGCAAAGGAGATCCTATGACCACGAATGAGCAATTGAGAAATCTGCCGAAAGTCGATGAACTTTTGAAACGTTGCGATGTGATTGAATGGACGCAGACCACCGTACGCGAGGTGGTCGTTGAAGCGCTTCGTCAGGCCATCGACGAGACACGCAGTGCCTTACTGAGCGGCGAAGAGACGGAAACCGGTTCCGACGCCGTCATTGCGTTGGCTCGGCGGATATTGACAACGTCCGAGCGGAGAAATCTGCGGCGTGTGATCAACGGGACCGGCATTTTGCTTCATACAAACCTGGGAAGAGCAAGACTGGCCGACAGCGCTGCCGTTCAGGTGACAGAGGTGGCCAAAGGCTATTCCACACTGGAATATGATCTCATGACGGGACAACGGGGCAGCCGCCACGATCACGTGAGCAGCCTGATCGCCCGGATCACCGGCGCCGAAGCGGCGATGGTGGTGAACAACAATGCATCTGCCACGCTTCTGTGCCTGATGGCTAT
>JAAYDG010000118.1 GCA_012729355.1 Clostridiales bacterium | reverse complement strand
GGCAGTACACCTTTGGGTTCGATGACGCGATGTGTGCCGAAGGGGCATCCTTTTTTCTGCATATGTTTGTCCTCCTATCATACTTGTTTCAACCAACTGAACGGCTGCGGCCGCTCCTTCCTGAATCTTCCTGCGCACAAGGCAACAGAAAAGAAGCTTGTCCTTTGGCTATATTATAAAGCAAATCATGTGCCAAGTAACCGATAAAATCACGCTTTTTTTGAATCGATTGATTATTTTTTCACAATATGATGTTTTCTGTGCGGTATTACCTGTCTGCTTTCGCTTTATTGATTGAAAAGATATCGTTTTTTTTGTGAAACTGCACGCCACGCAGCATTGCTTCCGCCCGGCGGCACCGGATCGAACCGATATCGACACCTCTCTCCAAAAAGCGAACCATTATATGTTCATTTCATTCTTCCTCTTGGAGCCCGTATTTGTTCTTTTTTCGAATGTACTGCGTCTGGCTGATCCCGAGCCCTCTGGCTGCCTTGCGGGACGATCCGTATTTCCGGGCTGCGCGATGAATGATCCCTCTTTCGAAATGTTCCAGCATATCTTTCAACGTGAGCTCCTCCCGTTCGTTTTGCTCTTCGTTTGATTCCTCGGGAGGCAGTGTGTCGGCGTGAAGCTCCCTCATTACATCCAACAGGGTAATGGTGTCGGTGGAGGCATTGATCATCAGGCGCTGCAGCGTATTTTCCAGTTCCCGGATGTTGCCCGGCCAGTCACAGGACGCCAGATAGCGGATCGCATCTTCTTCCAGCCGCTTGACCGTGCCGAATTTTTCGTTGTATCGCACCAGAAAATGCCGGAGCAGAGCCGGGATCTCGCCCCGGCGTTCCGACAACGGCGGGACTCGGATGGGAAACACGTTCAATCGATAGAACAGATCTCTTCGAAACTGCTTGACCTCCATCAGCTCTTCCAGATCCCGATTCGTGGCGGATAAGATGCGGACGTTGCTCTTGACAGGCTTGGTGCCGCCGACTCTGAAAAATTCTCCGTCCTGGATCACGCGCAGGAGCTTGGCCTGCATGTCCAACGGTAGTTCCCCCACTTCATCCAGAAAGATGATGCCGTTGTCCGCCGCTTCGAAATATCCTTTTTTACCCGCCGCGTTGGCCCCGGTAAACGCGCCCTTTTCATAGCCGAAAAACTCGGATTCCAGCAGGTGCTCCGATATGGACGCACAGTTGATTTTGATGTAAGGCTGGTTGCTCCGGGTACTGTTTTTCTGGATCATGGAGGCGACTTTTTCCTTGCCGACGCCGGTATCCCCGGTAATCAGCACGTTGCAGTCGTATTTGGCCACGGACAGGATTTCTTCCAGCACACTTCTCATGGCTTTGCTGTCGCAAATAAAATCCTCTGTCAGTCCGGTCTGCTCCAGACTGGTGCGCTGCTGCTTGATGTTCTTGCGCAACGCATAGCCTACGTTGTCGGCCAGGGTATATCCGTCCAGGCTTCCTTCCGACACAAAAGGAGCGATCTCCTTGAGCAGCGCAATGTCGAATGCGGCATAGTCCGGGTCGTATCCCTCCCCGCAACGAATGTCGATCTGACGGCGGATCACCTCTGTGATGTAAAGGGCAATATTGTAGTTGTTGATCATATTGGCGAAATAAACGATGCCTTTATTTCGCGTGGACAGGATATTGATGGTTTCCGCGCCGGCCATATCGGCGCAGTTCACCGATAGGTCAAACAGGCCGATGTCCAGATTTTCCAAGCATTCCACGGGTTTTACGATATTCACGTAGTGGATGGACGTGAACGTTTCTTCCAACAGAATCCGCAACTGACTGCTCCTGGCGCCGAGATCCGTATTGTTGTCGAACAGACAAACGATTTCCGCATCGGGCCCCGCGGCCTTTCGAATCGCAAGGCCGAAAAGCAGATTGGTAAGCAGACTGTTTCCCACCACCAAACTCCGTTGTTTGTCTCTGGCGCATTTGTGAACGCTGTACAGGGTCCCGGATTCATCCAGCGTATAGAGCAGCAGGCTCACCAGCAGATCCTCGGGTTTTCGGATCAGCGGCAGTGTTTCGTTGATCAGCGCATACCCCTCCGCTTCGATCTGAGACAGGCCGAAGTGCACTTTCCCGATTTCCTGCAAGTAGAGCGGGATCGCCGCCAGAGATGCGTTGCAGATCACGTCCTGTCCCACACGCAATCCCTGGGGATTGTGGAAAGACCCGCCGATCTCCTCGATGGTGCCGTACACCAGTCCGCCGGTATCCGTAATGGGGTTGTGCAATTTTCCGCGCTTGATGACCAGATCCCGGATCCGCTCTTTGATCCGCGTTTCGTCGTTTCCGGATTCTACGCAGATCTGACGGAATCCGGCGCTTTCGATGTGGATCCGCTTTACTTTCAGTCGCAACTCATCGGGAAGGATTTTCCGACTGTTGTCGATTTTCCAGGCAGAAATCGGAAGAACCTCTTTGGGTTCAATCACGCGCTTGCTTCCGTAAAAATTCTCCATGTCTTCCTCTCCGGCACTGGGGATCCCTCAATCGATGAAACGAAATCGGTTCACTTTCGGTCATTTCTAAGCATACCTTATTGGCACGTAATTTGCAATATAAACAAGTATCACACCGAGCCGAAGGCGATCCGCTCTCTTTCGGCTTCTGAAATGAAAAGGAGAATGGAAATGGAACAGAAAATCACATCTACGATCCGCCTCAGGCTGTCGGCAAAAGACGCCCATTACGGCGGGAATCTGGTAGACGGCGCTCACATGGTCCACTTGTTCGGCGACGTGGCCACGGAACTGCTCATCAAGTGTGACGGCGATGAGGGCCTCTTCCTGCGCTATGACGAAGTCGAATTCCTGGCTCCCGCTTACGCCGGCGATTACATCGAAGCCTACGGCGAGATCACCAAGATCGGCAACACCTCCAGAATCATGGAGTTCGTCGCCAAGAAAATCGTGGCGGCAAGGCCGGACATCAGCCCTTCCGCGGCAGATTTCCTGGAAGAACCCATCGTGGTCTGCCGGGCAAAAGGCGTCTGCGTCACACCGAAAGAATCCAAGAGAAAATAGCGGATGCGGCTGAATAAATACATCGCGCAGGCCGGCATCGCCTCCAGGCGAAAAGCCGACGACCTGACGATCAACGGCCAGGTAAAAATCAACGGCAAAACCATGCGAGAGCCGGGCTACGACGTTATGCCCGACGACGTGGTCAGCGTCGCGGGGAAGGTCATCACAAACCGTGAAGCCCTCGTATATTATGCCTTGAACAAACCGCCCGGATACATAACGACCACGGCAGACGAACAAGACCGGCCCACGGTGCTGTCGCTGCTGAGGGATGTATCCGAGCGGATTTTTCCCGTGGGAAGACTGGATGCGCCTACCACAGGGCTGCTCATCCTCACCAACGACGGAGACCTGGCCCAACATTTGGCACATCCTTCTCAGCACGTCTACAAAACATACGTGGCAGAGGTGGAGGGAAACGTCTCTTTGGATCAACTGTGGATGCTTCGCAACGGCGTTTCCGTCGACGGATACACCACAGCCCCGGCCGTCGTACGGCTCCTGGAAGAAAAACAACATCTGACAACACTGGAGATCCAGATCCACGAAGGACGCAATCGGCAAATTCGAAAAATGTGCGCCGCAGTGGGTCATCCGGTGCGGCAGTTGGAGCGGACAGCCATCGGGGACATTCGGCTCGGACGTCTGAAACAGGGCCACTACCGAAAGCTCACCCGCCGGGAGATCGACTACCTCAAAAACTGTTAGAGCAGCCTT
>JAAYDG010000117.1 GCA_012729355.1 Clostridiales bacterium | reverse complement strand
AAAGAAAATCAATAAAAGACCCGGGAGAAATATGGCCACACCCCCGGTCATGGCACCGGCAATCTGAAACAAAACTCCTTGCCCTCGGGCGGCCATGCCCCCTGCATAAGCGCTGAAGCTGAACATCGGTCCGGGCAACCCTTGCACCAAGCCAAATCCGGTCAAAAATTCCTGATTGCTCATGTATTGGTTGATGTCCACCAACTCGCTGTACATCAGCGGCACAACGACCTGTCCGCCCCCGATGACCAAATAGCCGTAGCGATAAAAGCTTTCAAAGAGATCTGCCACCAAATGATCGGTGCCCAACGATAGAGCCAGACTTCCCGTCGCATAAGCGACAAAGGCGAGGAAATAACCCCAGGGCGGAGAGATGGGTTCGTGCTGCCAGAGGTCTTTCTCTTTTGAAGCTCTCATGCGTACATAACCGCCAATCAAAAGCACTGCAGGAAAAATCCACGGTGCCCGGATCCCAAAGGTGATCACCGCGCCGAACAGAAAAAGCGCCAGGGTCATTCGATCCCGGACCACTTTCCGGCCGATGCGATACGCGGCCACGGCAATAAATCCCACTGCCATGGGTCCGATGTAACGAAGAACATCCTGAGAAACATGGAGGCGGTCCATCAACTGTCCGGTAAAAGACAGCGCCGTCATCAAAGCCAGGACAGGAAGCGCCCAGACCAGCATGGTGAGAAGGGCCAGCATCGGACCTCCCATTTTATAGCCGATGGCCACCAGAGTCTGGGTACTGCTGGGCCCGGGCAGGATATCCGTGAGGGCAATGAGTTCAATCAGCTCTTCTTCTGTGAGATAGTGCTTTTTGACCACAAGTTGGTCGGTAAATACACCGTAATGCGCTTCGGGCCCTCCGTATGCGCCCAAAGAACAGATCAGCACGTCCTTCAAAAAAGAAGTCCGGGACACCGCAGGTCTGTTCATGACAGTGTGTTGTTTCGGATTTTCTCTGCCAACTTTAGGATATTTTCCTCAATAGCCCGGATCACCGCTTTGAATTCTTCATCACTTTTGCCTGTAGGATCATCCAAGCCCCAATCTTCCTCGTAGTCGGCGGGGAAAAAAGGACAGACCACATCGCATCCCATTTTGATGACGACATCCACCTCCGGCAGTTCCGTAAGCAACTTGGAATGCTGCGTCTTTTCCATATCGATTTGATATATTGTCTTGATCAGCCGCACCGCATCCCGGTTGATGCGGGGTACCACTTCCGTTCCGCCGGAATAACTATCGAACACATCTCCCGCCAGATGCCGGCCCAGGGCTTCGGCGATCTGACTTCTGCAGGAGTTGTGAACACAGATAAAGGCGACTTTCGGTTTGCTGTCCATGCTCGTTCAATCTCCTTATAGGTTTCCGGCCTTTTTCAGCAGCGTCACGACTTCTTCGGTCTTCAGCACTTTTCCGAAGGATACCACTTTGCCGTCCACGACCAGGGCCGGTGTGGACATGACGCCGTAGGCCGCAATTTGAGCAAAATCCGTCACGTGGTCGATGGCGGGATCCATGCCCAGCTGCTCCAGCGCGGCCTTCACCGAGGCTTCCAGCTGATTGCATTTTGCACAGCCGCTGCCCAGCACCTTGACCGGTGCATCATCTCCCGCGGTTTTTTCTTTTTTTCCAAACAGTCCCATAACTTGCTCTCCTTTTCTTATCAAACAATCCATTGACTCCTTGCGCATCAGACGGTCATCAGATGAACAGATAACCGAAGGCGTTGAAGGAATACCCGATGATAACGATCCCCGCCGTCACGATCCCGATGAACACAGCCAGCAACTTCGTCTTTACCACGCGGTTCAGCATGATCATGGAGGGAAGCGAAAGCGCCGTGACCCCCATCATAAAGGACAATGCCGTTCCGATACCCACACCTTTGGCAACCAATGCTTCGGCGATGGGAAGCGTGCCGAATATGTCCGCATACATTGGAACGCCCACCAGCGTCGCCACGATCACCGAATACCATTTATCCTGCCCGAGAACAGCCAGGATCATTTCTTCCGGGATCCAGTTGTGGATCAGGGCGCCGATCCCCACGCCGATCAGGATATAGAGCCAGACTTTCTTGACGATATCCTTGACCTGATCCTTGGCAAAGAGCAATCTGTCCTTGCGCGTCAGTTCCTCCTGCTCTGTTTCCATCATCGGATTGCTGAAAACAAAAGGTTCCACGTACTTTTCCAGCTTTGCCCTGCTGATGATGCTGCCTCCGATCACCGCCAGGACCAGTCCGACCAGAACGTACGCCACAGCGATCTTCATGTTAAAGATGCTGGCCAAAAGCAGCATGGATGCCAGGTCCACCAGAGGGGAAGAGATCAGGAAAGAAAACGTGACGCCGATAGGGAGCCCGGCTTTCGTAAACCCGATGAAAAGCGGAATGGAGGAACAGGAGCAGAAAGGTGTGACCGTGCCCAGCAGAGCCGCCAGGGTATTGGCGGAAACACCTTTGTAGCGCCCCAGGATCCTTCTTGTCCGTTCCGGGGGAAAGAAACTCTGGATATAGGATATGCCGAAGATCAGCGCCGAGAGCAAAATAAAGATCTTTGCCACATCGTAGATGAAAAAATGAACGCTTGCGCCCACCTTTTCGGTCATGTCCAGCCCGAAGACGCCCTCCACCAGGCGTTCCACCAACTGATAAAGCCATTCCATTTTCAGCAGCTGGCGGTTCAGCCAATCGAATATCCACATCGTCGTATTCCCTCCTTGATCAAATTCCGCACTTATCCCCGCATTGAGCCAGATAGATCTCTTTATCGGCCAGACCCCTGCGGTCCAGGAGAAGCCTGGGCTGTGAATCCATTTCCGAAGTGATATCATCCAGTATGCGCATCAGTGTTTTATTGTCTCGTTTCAGCGAGTAGTACACATACTTCTCGCTGCGCACATCCGTCACCAGGTCCAGATCCCTGAACTTCGCCAAATTCTGCGAGACTCTGGGCTGAGGTGCATCGAGAATCCCGCTCAACTGACAGACGCACAGCTCTTCTTGGTACAGAAGCACCAGCATCCGAAGCCGGGTCTCATCGGACAACAGTTTGAAAATGCTCGTCAATCGGTTCATGCCCCTATCCTTTCCACTGGTTTTACGGTGATATTAACATATTCATATATTTTAATATGATAATATACCGACTTGCCATACTTGTCAACCGGCTTTTTAAGACCTTTCCATAAAAATAATGGAAAGCCTGCTTGACATTTTGATCAGGTCTGTTATAGTTATTTTATGGAAAGTGAGCTTTCCATTCATCGAGGAGGGTGGTATGAAAAACCGGCTGGAGGAACTGCGAAAAAAGGATGGAATCAAGCAGGAAGAATTGGCTGCCGCCCTGGAAGTTTCGCGCCAAACCATAGGATCATTGGAAAACGGTCGCTATAACCCGTCCATTCTGCTGGCGTTCAAAATCGCCAAATTCTTTGGCGTCACCATCGAAGAGGTTTTTATTTACGAGGAGGAAGAACGATGAAAAAGTCCCTGCTGTATACCGGGATCGTCTATTTTGCGATAGGATCGATCTGCCTGGCCCTGGCAATGATGTACGAATTTCGAATCGAAGGATTGCTGTGGGGCTTCGCCGGAGCAGGTGTTCTTCCCGGTATTTTGATGATATGGAAATATTTCCACTGGTCCAGGCCCGAGCGACGGGAAGAATACGAACGACTCCTTCAAATAGAAAAGATCGAAATGCATGACGAAAGAAAGGTGATGCTCCGAGACAAGAGCGGCCGTATCGCTTACAGCATCATGGTGGGCATTTACTGCGGTTTGATGGCACTCTTTGCTTTATTCACGGTCATGGGCTGGTGGACGCCCTTTGCCCGATATGTTGTGATCGGACTTGGAATTCTGCTCGTTATTCAATATATCTGCGGAATCGTTGTATTTCAGTATCTGTCAAAAAGAATGTGACGCGAAGAAGGTCTGAGTTCCCTCACATCCCCTTCGTGTTCATGGCGCGCATGGAGTTGAATACAGCCAGGACCGCAACGCCGACATCTGCGAATACAGCTTCCCACATCGTCGCAGCCCCGAATGCGCCAAGGGCCAGGAACGCGCCTTTTACTGCCAGAACGAACACAATATTCTGGGTGGCGATTTTCCGGGTCCTACCGGCAATCCTGATCGCCGCGGCCACCTTGGACGGCTCATCGGTCATGATCACGATATCGGAGGCTTCGATGGCGGCATCCGACCCCAAACCGCCCATGGCGATTCCGATGTCGGCTCTTGCAAGGACCGGCGCATCGTTAATTCCGTCCCCTACAAATACGATCCTTCCTCTGCCGGAATTATCGGCGGTCAGCGACTCCAGAATGTCTACTTTGCCTTGGGGCAGCAGTTCCGCATGGACTTCATCCAATCCCAGTTCTTCTTTGATTCGCTCTGCTTCCTTCTTCGTATCTCCGGTCAGCATCACCGTACGGGTGACACCAAGAGCCTTCAGCGCGCGAAGGGCAGTTGCCGCATCTTCTTTGACGGTGTCCGCGATGCGTATACTCCCTGCATAAGATCGGTCGACGGACACGTAAACCGCAGTGCCCTCCGCATCACCATTCTGCAGCGGTATCCCATACAGCGTCATCAGCGCTGCGTTTCCGGCCAGGATCTCCCGGCCTTCCGCAACGACCCGAGCGCCCTTCCCCGGGATCTCCTCGAATTCTTCGATTCTTTCGATATCGATGCTTCGCGCATATCTTTTCAGGATCGACAGGGCGATAGGATGCGTGGAGTGGCTCTCCGCACAGGCTGCGTACGCCAGCAGCTCCTCTTCTTCGAAATCTTGAGAAGGCTCGATACGGACCACTTTGAAAACTCCATGAGTAAGGGTTCCCGTCTTATCGAATACCACAGTGTCCACGCTGTTCAACGCTTCCAGATAATTGCTTCCCTTCACGAGGATCCCTTTCCGGGATGCGGCGCCGATCCCGGCGAAAAACCCCAACGGAATAGATATGACCAATGCGCAAGGGCAAGAAATCACCAGAAAGACCAATGCCCTGTATGCCCAGACCGAAAAGACGGCGCCGGGCAGCAACAGCGGCGGGATCAGCGCAAGGGCCAGCGCAGCCAGCACGACGACCGGTGTATAATAGCGGGCAAATTTGGTGATAAATTGTTCCGTAGGCGCCTTGCGGCTTGCGGCGTTTTCCACCAACTCTAATATTCTGGATACCGCAGAATTTTCAAAGTCCTTTTCGACCGTAACGGTCAACGCGCCGCTGCCGTTGATAAAGCCGCTCAGGATCGCGCTTCCGGGCTCCAAAAGGCGGGGAACGGATTCGCCTGTGAGTGCCGCGGTATCTGCCATGGACGTTCCTTCGGTGATCCGGCCGTCCAGGGGGACCCTTTCACCGGGTTTCACAAGGATCCGATCTCCGATCCGAACGTCCGCCGGGGGCACGCTTTTGATCTCTCCTCCGATGATGAGATTCGCATAATCGGGTCGAATATCCATCAATGCGCTGATCGATCTTCTGGAACGGCCCACCGCCATTTCCTGAAACAACTCACCCACCAAATAAAAAAGCATCACGGCGACACCTTCCGGATACTCGCCGATCAAAAATGCGCCGATCGTCGCGATGCTCATCAGAAAATGCTCTCCGAAGATCTGTCCTTCCGCAATACTTATCACGGCCTGACGAAGCACACCGGCGCCCAGGATCAGATAGCTTGCCAAAAATACAGCAACCGCAGGCCAGCCTGTCAAAGGACTCAGCAGGCCGGTCAAAAACAAAACGGCACCCAGAGCAAGCCGCAAGAATTGCGTCTTGCTTGCCTTATCTTCTTCGTGATGATGATGATCCATGCTGCGTTTCTCCTACTTTCCGTCTTCCAAAATGTGATCCAGGCCCTGATCGAAGATCTGCTTGACATGTTCGTCTGCCAGGGAATAATACACTGTCTTCCCTTCCCGCCTGTTCTTGACCAACTTGGCCTGCTTTAGGTATCGCAACTGGTGGGAAACAGCGGATTGCGTCGTATTCAACAAAGCTGCGATGTCGCATACGCACATTTCCGACTCGTCCAGCGCCCAGAGGATCCGCACCCTGGTGGAATCGCCAAAGACCTTAAAAAGCTCCGCCAGATCGTACAGCGTCTCTTCCGGAGGCATGTTCTTCCGTACACGGTCGATGGTATCTTCGTGGATCATCACGCAATCACAGCGCTCGATCACATCCGCTTTTTTCTTCATAAAACTACCCCTTTATTCTTTCACATGAACACATGAGCAACTATTCATATGTTCGATCGTATTATAGCACTTCGAAAACGAAGTGCCAATACGTTTTTTCTTTTTTATCTGACTGTTGTCAGCAGCAGCTTCCGCCGCAGGAGCATTGCTGCTTCTGCTTTCCTTCATAGAAATCCTTCAGATTGTCCGGCAGGCGATATTCATTGCCGCCGCATGCGCATTCCGCCGGCTGGAATATCATCTGCAGGACCGCCTCGGCCAGCATTTCTTTGGGCGGCACTTCAAAAGATTCCCCGTTGAATTCAAAGACCCGGCAATCCACATCCGTGCCGCTGATATCACTGCAGCAGCCACAGCTGTTTTCGGATACGGTCATGCAGATATCCCTACCGTTCACGCGAATGGTCGGCGAAGAAAGGAATCCATACTGCCGGGCAACTTCTTCGCTGGCCATTTCAATTTTTTGATAATCCACCTCGTATCCCGCAAGAGCAAGGACCGGCGTAATTTCGCTCATCACCTCGTCTAAAACCTGATCCGTGCCGATGCAGCGATCACAGGTTTGAAGATCCAGATAAAGATATTCCACAAGAACGCTCTTGGATTTCTGACTTCCGCTGCAGGAGCAGCATGTTTCCGTCTTTTCAATCATCATTTTTTTCTCCCTCATTATCGCATCTGACAATATGTCGCTGCACACTGAAAAACAGTTTTACATTTATATATTCGCATATGTTAATATGTTATACTGCTCCTGCCTGCTTGTCAATCTGCTACGCAAAAAAAATAACACCGGGAAATATCCGGTGTTATCGAAAAAGTCTCATATGAGATTCAGTAGTCCACCTGTTCCTTCAGAAAGGTCCCGTCGTTCAGCTCATCGAAAGCCTGTTGGAGTTCCTCCCGGGTATTCATAACGATGGGCCCGCCCCAGGACACCGGCTCCTCCAGCTTATCCGAGCTGACGAACAGGATCTCGGCTCTTTCGTCCAAAGCCTCCAAATCCACGGAATCGCCGTCGGACAACTTGACCGCCGTTTTTTCTGCGACAATCTCACCTGCGATCTTGGCTGCTCCCAACAAAAGAAAAACCATGACAGACTTGTTCCTGTCCATTTCGATGGCACACTTCGCGCCGGGCTGCAGACTGATATCGTAATAATCCAACGGCAGATACTTCCCCCGGAATCCCTTGTGTTCCTTATAGGCGCCGCTGATGAGGCGCAGCACACCTCCCTCGAGGGGGATTGCTTTGATCTCATCTTTCTTAATGCTGTGGTATTCCGGCGAAGACATCTTGTCTTTGCCCGGCATGTTCAGCCACAGCTGAACCCCCAGCATCCTTTCGGAGGCCGGCAACTTTTCCTCGTGCATGATCCCGGAGCCCGCCGTCATCCATTGGACTTCTCCGTCGGAAATTCCATCTTCATTACCCAGGCTGTCCCGGTGGACCATGTTGCCTTTAACGATCCAGCTGATCGTCTCGATCCCCCTGTGAGGATGCAACGGAAATCCCGCCGTATACTCCTCCGGGTTTTCGCTGTCAAATGAATCCAGAAGCAGAATCGGGTCGAATACTTCCACTGTATTTTT
>JAAYDG010000116.1 GCA_012729355.1 Clostridiales bacterium | reverse complement strand
CCGTAGCCTATACTTCGGCCATGAGCGGCCGACTGGGCACTGCGTACATCATCCTTGCCGTAGCGGGCGCAACACTTGGATTTCTCCTCTTTAATTTTTATCCGGCAAAGATCTTTATGGGAGACGGTGGATCCATGCTCCTGGGTTTTATGCTGGCCAGTGTTTCCCTTGTGGGAGACACGCCGACGAAAGGGACGACATTGTTCGCCACCGTGATTCCGGTGATGATTTTGGCACTGCCTATTTTCGATACCCTCTTTGCCATCGTGCGCCGCATGGTCAACAAAAAGCCTATCATGCAAGCGGATAAAGGGCATTTGCATCATCGGATCATGGCCATGGGGTTCGGCCAGCGACGGACAGTCCTGGCATTGTATTCCATCAGCGCGATCATGGGTGTGGCCGGAATATTGTGGAGTTCGGAAATGAAGTTGGAAGCCCTGGCCTTGTTTTTGGTCGCTTCCTGTCTGATCATCATCTTCCTGGGGATCGGCATCGTGGATGCGGGCATCGAAGCGAACGAAAAGGACCGCAGCTTCCCTGCGAATAAGGAGGATCGTTCATGAAGATCATGACGGTATTCGGCACCCGGCCCGAAGCCATCAAAATGGCGCCCCTGGTGAAAGCCCTGGAACGAGAAGCGGGGATCGACTCCGTGCTGTGCGTTACCGCCCAGCATCGGAGCATGCTGGATCAGGTGCTGGAACTGTTCGGTTTGACACCGGACTACGATCTGGACATCATGCAGCCTGAACAGACGATCTCCGGGATCACAGCTTGTGTGCTCCAAGGGATGGATCGGATTCTAGAGAAGGAGCAGCCTGACCGGGTTCTGGTCCACGGGGACACGTCGACCACCTTCGCAACGGCGCTGTCCTGTTTTTATCATCAGATTCCCGTAGGTCACGTGGAAGCGGGTCTGCGAACGCACAATCGCTACTCGCCCTTTCCAGAAGAGATCAACCGGGTCCTTACAGGGCATATCGCCGATCTCCATTTCGCGCCCACAGAACGGAACCGGGAGAATTTGCTGCGAGAAGGCATTCCGGCTAATCAGATCTTCGTCACCGGCAACACGGTGATCGACGCGCTCCTTCAAGTTGCGGGCAAACCCTATGAATTTCGGGATGACGTTCTGTCTAAGATCGATTTCGCAAAAAAAAGAGTGATCACCGTCACCTGTCACCGCCGGGAAAATCTGGGGGAATACATGGACAACATCTTTGGCGCCATCGGCCGGCTTGCCGGGGAATTTGCCGATGTGGAGGTCGTGTATCCTGTCCATCTGAATCCCAAGGTCAAGGAAGCCGCCCGACGGCATTTGGGTGATATTTCCAACGTACACCTGATTCAGCCCCTCGCCTATCAACCTTTTGTCCGACTCATGGCCGGATCTTACCTGGTCATTACCGATTCCGGCGGCATGCAGGAGGAAGCTCCTGCGCTGGGAAAACCCGTGCTGGTGGTTCGCAGGGAAACGGAACGGCCCGAAGCGGTGGAAGCCGGAACAGTGAAGTTGGCCGGCGTGGAACGAGAAACCATCTATGAGATGGCGCGGACATTGCTTACCGATCCATCGGCGTACCAGGAGATGGCCAGAGCCGTCAACCCCTACGGAGACGGCCATGCCTGCCGCCGCATCATCGATGTCCTACAAAGAGGCGAATTCGATGCACAATGAATAAATTACGCGCGGATAAGGAGTTTTACAGGACGCTGGCCGCAGTCGCCCTGCCCATTGCGCTGCAGAGCCTGATTTCCTCGTCGCTTACGCTGGTGGACAACCTGATGGTGGGTCAGCTGGGGGAAAGCGCGCTGAGCAGTGTGGGTCTGGCGATCCAGATTTTCCACGTGCAGTGGATGGTCCTCTTCGGCTTTTGCACAGGCTGTTCCACGTTTACCACGCAGTTTTGGGGTATTCGGGACCTGCGCAGCATCCGCAAGGTGGCGGGTCTGGGTATGACGACTTGTCTCGCCGTGAGCGCTTTCTTCTTTCTTGGGGCCGTAGCGGCGCCCGACTCTGTTCTTCGGATCTTTACCGACATCCCGGAAGCGGTAGAGTCCGGCAGCCGCTATGTGCGATTGGCCGCACCCAGCTTTTTGTTTCTCGCGGTAACGCAGCCCCTGTCGGCAACGTTTCGGGCCACACAGCAGACGAAGATCCCTCTGTATGTCTCGTCCTTTGCCTTCGGGCTCAATACGCTGCTGAACTATTTGCTGATCTTCGGCCATTTCGGCTTTCCCGCCATGGGCATCCGTGGTGCGGCCCTGGCCACGATGATCTCCAGAATGATGGAATGCACACTGATGCTGTCGATGATGCTGTCCCGAAAAAATATTTTATCAGGCCGATTGAAGGATTTCTTTTCCTTCAACCTGAACTTTGTGCGACGGGTGTTTCGAAACGCAACACCCACCACCGTCAACGAAGGCCTGTGGGGCGCGGCGGATGCGGCCTACAATGCGGCCTACGGCCGCCTGGGCATCACAGCCTATGCGGCGGTACAAGCGTCCAGCACCATCATGAACCTGTTTGCGTATGCGGCCTTCAGCGTGGGGGATGCATCCCTGATCCTGGTGGGCGAGCGGCTGGGCCGGGGCGACAAAGAAGGGGCTTTGATCCTGTCCGGAAAACTGATCCGCGTAGGGATCACTGTGGGCGCTGTGTTCGGCATACTCATGATTCTGCTGTCCGGGCCGATCCTGGGACTCTTCGAATTGTCGACCCACGGGATCTTCCTGGCCGGGCGGGTCCTTCTGATCAAGGGATTGTTTTTGCCTCTTTCCATGTATATCGTGATCCACATCACCGGCACGCTGCGTTCCGGAGGCGATACGAAATTTGCCATGTTTTGCGAGGTGGGAACCATGTGGCTCGTCGGTGTGCCCTTGGCTTTTCTGGGTGCGCTGTATCTGAATCTGCCGGTGTATACGGTCGTCCTGCTGGTCCAGGCGGAAAGTCTCATCAAAGCATTGATCCTGCAGAAACGTTATCGTTCCGGGAAGTGGCTCAAAAATATGATCCAGGGGATGGATGAAGGAGGAGAAAGATGAAATTCTTTATTGCAGATGCTTTTACCGATCAGCTCTTCGGCGGCAATCCGGCCGGAGTGGTGCTGATCCCGGAGGGGGAAGATTTTCTCCCGGAGGAGACCATGCGCAAGACCGCGGCGGAGTTGCGCTACTCGGAGACCGCTTTTATTCGCACACTCGGTGAAAATCGATTCCATCTCCGGTATTTTACACCGGCGGCGGAAGTGGACCTCTGCGGCCATGCCACCATCGCGTCCTTCTGCGTGCTGCAGCGCGAAGGTTTGATCGAGAGCGGTAAATCCTGTATTGCCCACACTCTGGCCGGCGACTTGGAGATCCAAGTCTTGCCGGATTCGGTGCTCATGGATATGGGCGAAGCCAAAACCTTCGGTCTCATCGATCAGCCGGATAAACTGAAAGAACTGTACGGTGTCATGGGACTGGAAGCGGACATTCCGTCAGCGGGAGGACAGTTTCTTTATCCCGAAATGGTCTCCACGGGACTCACCGACATCATGATGGCCGTCAAAGACCGGAAAACGCTGACGGCGATCCGGCCGGATTTTCCGGTTCTTTCTGCTCTGTCCGAAGCCTACAGCGTCACCGGCGTCCATGCTTTTACCGTGCCGGATTCCGCAGGAACGGTGCACTGCAGGAACTTCGCACCTCTGTACGATATCGACGAAGAAGCCGCCACCGGAACTTCCAACGGTGCGCTTACGTACTATCTTTACCGGAGAGGTCTGGTTCGGCCCGGCGCAGAGAATCTGTTTATCCAAGGGGAGGCCATGGACCGTCCGTCCAGGATCGTCAGCAGGCTGACCGACGATGGGGAAGGACTGCGGATCCAAGTCGGAGGATCTGCGGTGATTTTGGCTGCCGGATGCATTAATTTATAGGGTATTCCGGTATTTTCTCGCATATTCTGAAAGTAAATCCCCCCCTCAAGGGAATTTTCTTTTCGATCAGTACAGAATCAGCCGAATTGGGCGGAATATCATCGGAATTTCGGTTCCCGGCCATGTTTTCTTGCATCATCCGAATAGTTTTGCTATAATTTTCACAAAAGAGACATAAGTCTTCCGGTAAAACAGAACAGGAGAAAACCGACGAGGCGCGAGCGAATGTGGGTCCGTTCCTGTTCTATTTTTCGGCGTAAAGGAGGAGATCCTATTGGCGATAGAAAAAGTTTTGGAGATCAAAGAAGTCGAGGCGGAAGCGCAGAAAATCCGTGAGAACGCGACCGAAGAGGCAAAAAAGCTCATGGAAGACGCAAGGCAAAGCGTGATCGAGGTGGCGGCCAAAGCCGAGGAGCAGGTGGCCGGCATCTATCGGGACAAGATGTCCAAGGCCGAATCCGAAGCGAAGATCATATATAACAGTATTTTGCTCAGTGCAGAAAAAGACTGCGAGCTGCTTCAGTCCCGCGCAGAAAAGAAAAAGGCGAAGGCAGTGGCTGTCATCATGGAAAGGATCGTGAAATAGTTGGCTATTGCGAAGATGAACAAGCTGGCTGTCATCGGACTTTCCCGTGATCAAAATGCCATCATCGAGGCGCTCATGCGCCTGGGGGTGATACAGATCAATGCACAGGAAGCCAAGCTCTGCGATGAGGAGTGGAACCGGCTGGTCGAAAAGGACGACGCCGCCAAATGGGTCTCCAAATGGGACTCCGAACTGGATCGGATCGAAAGTGCCCTGGAACTCCTGGATCGCTTTCTTGATCGGAAAAAACCGCTGATTCGCGAACGCACGAGGATCAGCGAGCGCGAGTTTGACGCCACGCTGGAATACGAATACGAGATCCGCCGGCAGATGCTCAAACTCACCAGGCTTGCCCGACATTACAATCACCTGATCTTTCGGGAAAACAGAGCTGTCACCGCCAGGCAGGCGCTCTTGCCCTGGAAGTCCTACGACGTGCCTTCTCAGGAATACCGGACCCGTTCCACACAGGTGTGGCAGGGGGTCATCCCGGGGAGCAACGACGCTGCGGACTTTCTGAAGATCCTGGCCGAGAAGACCGGATACGCCGACGGGGAAGTGATCCACAGCGACAGCGAACAACACTATATCTCTGTTGTGTTTTACGAACCTGCCGCCGATGAGGTGCAGGCGGTCCTGCGGGATCTGAGTTTCAACCGGATCTCATTACCCATCGAAAGCGGTTCGGTGGAAGAGGCCATCCGGGATCTGGATGCGCAGCTGGAAGAGTATCGGACGGAAAAAAAATCGGTGGCGGAGCAGGTCCGCTCCTTTGAATCTTTTGAACCCACGCTCAAGATGTATCACGACGAGATCGCCATGCGCAAAGACCGCGCAGCGATCCGGGAAAAAATTCTTGTCACGGACAGCACGTTCTATCTGGAGGGCTGGTATCCGAAGATCGCCGGAGAAAAAGTGGAAGCGCTGCTTCGGGAACATGCCTGCTATTATGAGATCACGCAGCCGAAGAAAGGCGAAGAGACGCCCATTCTCTTGCTGAACAAGAGCATCGTGCAGCCCTTCGAAGCAATTACGAAGCTCTATTCTCTGCCTGCTGCGAGCGGGATCGACGCCACGCCCTTTTTCTCGTTCTTCTATGCCTTGTTTTTCGGCATGATGCTTTCCGATGCCGCCTATGGCATCATCCTCACCGCGGGTACGTTTCTGATCCGCAAAAAGTACCGCCTGGAAGGCATGCTCAAGCAGATGGTCGACATGTTCTTCCTGTGCGGCATATCCACCACGTTCTGGGGCATCATGTTCGGAAGCTTTTTCGGCGACATCATCACCCAGGTGTCGACCCATTTCTTCGGTCATGCCGTCCATTTCCCCACCGTCTGGTTCAGCCCCATCAACGATCCTATGCGGCTGCTGTTTTTCTCCCTCTTCCTTGGTCTGATCCATATCTTTTTGGGCATGGGCCTGTCGGCCCGCATGGCCATACGGGACGGGCAACCGCTGGATGCGCTGTTCGATACGGGATTTTGGTACATCCTGATCCTGAGTCTCATCGGTTATCTGGGCGGCGGAATGGTGGAAGGGATTCCGGCGGCCGTGACGGTGGCGTGTAAATGGCTGGCTGTGGCCTCCGCCCTGGGGATCGTTGCCACCGGCGGACGACAGAAGAAGGGCATCCTCGGAAAGATCGTGGGCGGG
>JAAYDG010000115.1 GCA_012729355.1 Clostridiales bacterium | reverse complement strand
CGTATCCAGCACTTCGGCCCGCACATGATCTGCAATCAGCATCCCCCGATCACCGGTTTGTCCGCCGCCTTCGGCGTAAAAAGGAGTCTTGTCCAGAATGACTCGTGCTTCGTCGCCTTCCTGCAGTTGGCCGATCCGTTTCTTGCCTCGGATCAGTCCGAGAACCTGAGCGGAAGCTGTGTATGTGTCATAGCCTACGAACACTGTTGCGGGAAAATCGTTGAAAATCACTGCATCGTCAGTCCAGCCTTCGCTGTTATCCGCCTTACGGGCTGCTCTGGCCATCTCCCGCTGTTCCTCCATATGAGTGTGGAACCCCTTCTCATCGACGGTACAGCCAGCTTCCAGAGCGATTTCGCGTGTCAACTCAAGGGGAAAGCCAAAGGTATCATACAATTTGAAGATCTGTTCTCCGGACAATTCGCTGGAACCTTTGTCGCTCAGTTGACGGAGGTAGTCCTCCAATATCTCGGACCCCTGATCGATGGTACGGGCAAATTTTTCTTCTTCGATCGAAATGATCTTTTTGATGTAATCGCGGCGTTGGATCAGTTCCGGATAGGCTGTTGCGGAGGTTTGCACCACCTGTTCGGACAATTCCGCCAGGAAAGATTCGCGGAGACCCAGAAGGCGACCGTGTCTGGCAGCACGCCGCAGAAGGCGCCGCAGCACATAGCCTCTGCCTTCGTTGCTGGGCAGGATCCCGTCTGCGATCATGAAACTCACTGTGCGGACGTGATCGGTGATCACTCGAAGGGAAACATCGGAAGGTGCTTCTCCGTCGTGGTAGGCGACACCCGAAATGCGTACCACTTCGTCGAGAATCGTGCGCATCGTATCGATGGCATAGATGGAATCCACATCCTGCATGATACAAGCCAGCCGTTCCAGTCCCATTCCGGTATCGATATTGGGGTGCGCCAACGGTAGGTAAGATCCGTCTTCCTGGCGATCGAACTGTGTAAATACGTAGTTCCAAAATTCCAGGTAACGGTCGCAGTCACAACCGGGTTTGCAACCCTTTTTTCCGCATCCGTATGCGGGTCCCCGATCGAAGTAGACTTCGGAGCAAGGTCCGCAAGGTCCTGTTCCGATCTCCCAGAAGTTATCCTCTTTCCCCAAACGAACGATTCGTTCTTCCGGCATATTTACGACTTCTCGCCAGAGATCATGTGCTTCGTCGTCTTCTTCGTATATCGTAGCCCACAGTTTCTCTTCCGGCATGCCAAGGACTTCGGTAATGAATTCCCATCCCCATTGGATTGCTTCTCTCTTAAAATAATCTCCAAAAGAAAAATTGCCCAGCATCTCAAAAAAAGTCGCATGCCGATCCGTTTTTCCCACATTGTCGATATCCCCGGTACGGATACATTTTTGACAGGTGGTCATACGATTTTTGGGCGGCGTTTCGGCGCCCGAAAAAAACGGTTTGAGCGGCGCCATGCCAGAGTTGATGAGCAAGAGGCTCTTGTCTTTCTCCGGAACGAGAGAAAAACTGCCGCGGGGGTAGTGATCTTTGGTTACAAAGAAGTCCTCGAACTTCTTTCTCAATTCATTAACACCTGTATACTGCATGACAACCTCCTGAAATAAAAAACCCCGTCCCTGCATAGGGACGAGGCATTCTCGCGGTACCACCCTAATTACCCCGTTGCCGAGGTCTCTCATTCGGTGCGGGCTCCGAGACGGCTTCCTTCAGTCCGTCGCCGAGGGCTTCCACCGTCCCCTCTTCTCTGTACCGACCTGATCTG
Organism: Clostridiales bacterium; assembly: GCA_012729355.1. GTDB lineage: Bacteria > Bacillota > Clostridia > Peptostreptococcales > Anaerovoracaceae > UBA10908. Next base: position 2,362 of record JAAYDG010000115.1, on the reverse strand, counting down.
AAATACTACTTCTCTTCATCGCCCTATTGAAATATGTGCTCATTGTAACGAACGTGGAAGATCTTGTCAAGAACTTTTCTCATCGGATGCAGCCGCCGCCAATGAGCAGGTCCTTTACGTAGAATACGGCGGATTGTCCCGGAGCCGGGGCCCGTTGGGGACGGTCAAACAGGACCGTGATCGGGCTGTCCCCTTCCTGCCGCAACACTGCTTCAGCCCCTTTGACTGTATATCGGAGTTTCACCTCCACCGGAAGATCCCGATAGGCTTCCGGCAACACATCCACAGAACCGTGTACAGTAAAGAAAGCATCCCGGAGTTCCACACGATTCCGATACAATTCCTCTTCCGCTCCGAGGATCACTGTATTTTTGTTGCTGTCGATATCGACCACGTACGCAGGACGGCCCAATGCGATCCCAAGGCCTTTACGCTGACCGGGTGTGTAGCTTTGGATCCCTCCGTGCATGCCCAATATCTTTCCGTTTCGATCTTTGAAGGGACCCGGTACGGATACGACGCCTCTCTCTTGTAAAAATTCCTGGTAAGCGCCGCTTTGGATGAAGCAGATATCCTGACTGTCTTCGCTGCGTGCGTTGGGTGCGCCGCATTCTTCCAGATATCGGCGGATCTCTTCTTTGGAATCGACTCCCCCCAGAGGAAACAGAGTCCGCGCCAATACGTCTTTTGTAAGCCGATAGAGCATGTATGACTGATCTTTTTTTGAATCAGCTCCTTTTTTGATGAAGAGATTTCCTTTTGGGTCCTGATGGATCCGCGCATAATGTCCCGTCGCGATGTGGAAGATGCCCATGCGGTCTGCTTCTTCGCACAGTACGTGGAATTTGACGGAGGGATTGCAGAGAATACATGGATTCGGTGTGCGGCCGGCTCGATACTCCAAGCAAAAGTTACGGATGACGATATCATCAAATCGTTTCGATACATCTTTAAGGATCAGGGGCATCTCCAAGGCGTCGGCAATCTTCTCCGCAGTCACGGAAGCACTTTTCTCTGCAGGGTCCACCAGAAAATGCAATCCGGTCACATCCCAGCCTTGCTCCCGAAGAAGCAAAACTGCGGCGGTGCTGTCTGCACCGCCGCTGAAACCCACGAGTATTCTCTCAGCAGTTTTTCTCATGTCTGAGCCTCGGATCCTCCGGATCCACGAGTTCGATCTTTTCCAGTTGCTGCCGAAACCTGCATCGAAAATCTTCCAGGTACTTTTGGCGCAACTGCGCCTGTTCGGCGGATTCTTCTTCTGTCAATCCGCGCTCTTTTTTAAATTTTGCCAACTCGTTGATGCGATCCAGTTCGGTTTTTTCCAACATATCGACCTTCTCTCTTCTTTGCGCAAGAATATAGCACAAGAAGGCCTTTTTGTCAACGAAGGCACGGCTACAGGTGTGGTTATCAAGTGATAATGTCACCCTAATAACTATCAAGCGAAAATGTCACCCCCCTTGTAGTACACCGGGGACATGAAACAGGATGTGATTACATTGAATCAGAAACAGCTCGTGAGACTGAATATGATCAACCAAGCAAACAGCGGCTTCATCACGGTAAAGGAGACCGCAGAGGCATTGGGGCTTTCACGCCGCCAGGTGCAGCGCCTGAAAAAGGAAGTGAGAGAATATGGCGCGGCGGCTCTTATTCATAAGAACTCTTTGAAACCACCCTGCAATGCTTTGACCCGGCAGCACAAAGACAGAATCCTTGAAATTAGAAAGCTGGACATATTTCGGGACTGCAACTTTGCCCATTTCCGTGACCTTTTGGAGGAACATCATGACATACGGATCTCCTATGCCACTTTGCACAAATTGATGACCAACGAAGGGATCGTTTCACCCAAAAAGAGGCGAAGGATCAAACCTCATCGCAGAAGGAAGCGGCTTCCACAGGCCGGTCTTATGCTTCAACTGGACGGCACTCCCTTTGCCTGGTTTAAAGGGCGTAAAACCATGTATTGCCTCCACGGCGCCATCGACGATGCTACAGGTCAGATCACTGCCCTTTACATGTGCAAAAATGAATGTCTTTATGGATACTTCCAGATGTTTCAAAGGACCATCAAAAACTATGGGATCCCCATCAGCGTCTATGCAGATCGGCATACCATCTTCCGATCCCCCAACCGGGACAAAGCCGAACTGGACTCCACCATAAACGTTGCAGATACTCAGTTTGGCATGGCTATGAAGGATCTTTGTGTACAGATCATCCCGGCCAGAAGTCCTCAAGCCAAAGGTCGCATCGAAAGACTCTGGGGCACCCTTCAAAGCAGGCTTCCTGTTGAGTTTGCGCTTCGCAATATTACCAACATGGCCCAAGCCAATGACTTTTTGGAAACCTATAT
>JAAYDG010000114.1 GCA_012729355.1 Clostridiales bacterium | reverse complement strand
AGATGCTTGATGCCGGCACCAAAACCTTCTGTTAGAAGCTCCAGTGGCGCAATTCCCAGATCGTCTCCTGCGGCAAGGGCTTTTCTCGCCATGTCCTCGTCGCATTCCACCACGGAATCAAAGGCCATCTTCAACGCTTCTTCTCTCGTCATAGGCACTCCCTTTCTGTGAATCTCCTGAAGACAAACGCCTTCAAGTATCTTCAACTAATATGCATATATCATACAATCATCTCGTTGTATAATCAAGGAATAATGAAATACATTCCCTCTTCTTGCGATATCTCGGTCAAACGACTATAGTGTAATGTGACGTTTGCGCAAACACAGATAACACAATAGGAGTATCTTGATGACAGAATTCAATTCCTGCCTCAAAACCGTCGGTCCCGAACCGGAAGGCCGCCTTCAGAAGGAGATCGATTCCTTCGATTTGCTGGATCGCCTGGACATCCCCTACGCCTGGTTGGACCATGAAGAGAAAATGACCATCGCAGACTGCGGAGATATCGATGCGTTGCTTGAGATCGACTTGTGTAAAAATCTCTTTCTCTGCAACAAGGCAAAGGATGCTTTCTTTCTTCTCATGATGCCGGGCAGAAAAAAGTTTGTCACCAAACAGGTCTCTCACCTGATCGGTACCAGCCGCCTGGAATTTGCACCGGAATCGTATATGGAGGATTTTTTAAACCTGTCTCCGGGATCCGTCAGCGTCATGGGCCTGATGTATGATACGGAAAACAAGGTACAGTTGCTCATCGACCGGGATGTGCTGCGCCACCGATACATCGGTTGTCACCCCTGCATCAATACAGCCAGTCTGCGCATGCCCACAGAAGACTTTCTTAAAAAATTCCTGCCGGCCGTAGACCATGAACCGATCTTTCTCGATTTGTGATTTCCCGAGGATATTTCACCCCAGCAATTCACCGGCTGCATGGATGTTTTCCATGGCATCGATGCCGAAAGGACAGCGTGCGTTGCAGGCGCCGCAGGACAGGCAGGCGGATGCTTTGATTCTCAACGCATCGTATGCTTGACGGATGTCCTGCGTAATGCCGGAGATCCGAGCTTGATCCAACAAGCGCGTTACAGTCGCAATGTTGATTTCCGCAGGGCACGGAAGGCAGTGATTGCAATAAACGCAGGACTTTCCCTGATAGGATTCGATGTTTTCGAAAATCCCGCTGTAATCCTTTTCGTCTTCCGTCGCCTCCAGATAGGCCAGCGCTTTTTCCATTTCTTCAACCGATTTTACACCGACCAAAGCGCTGGCGACGCCGGGACGGGACAGTGCGTAGTGGATGCACTGGGACGGGGTCATCGCCTGTCGAAACGGTGAAGTATCGGCAGAAAGCAATCGACCGCCGCCGAACGTTTTCATGACCGTAATGGCGACTCCTTTTTTTTCGCACAACGTGTATAACTCGGCCCGTTCCTGATCCACATCCAGCTGCGCCGGTGGTTCCTCGCTGTCTTTAAGACCGTCTACTTTCTCCATGAAACCGTCGATGCTGTAATGGTTGTAGATCATATCCATGGCAGGATTGATGCTGAACATCAACACGTCGAAAAGGTCTGTTTCCACCAGTTTTTTCGCAATGGTGGAATTATGACAGCCGATGCCGAGACTCCGAAATCGTCCGGATTTTTTCAATTCCAGGCAATACTCGATGATGCCGTTGTCTTCCAACAACTTCATATCTTCTTCCGTATCGCAGTAGTGGATCATGCCGATATCGATGTACTCGGTTTCCAGACGAGCAAACAGGTCCTCCAACGATTCTTTGCACAAGGCAAGATCTCTCGTCTTCGTGTACTGCCCGTCTACCCAGGCGGAGCAGATCTGCCCCTGCAGAAGCATCTTGTCTCTTCGACCTTTGAGCGCAGCCCCGATGTTGCTGCGCACATTGGGCTCGGACATGAAGATATCCAGAATATTCACACCGGCATCTATGGCCCGATCCATCACCTGACGAACCGCATCCGTATCCTGTCCTTCCAGGTATTCGCCGCCCAGTCCGACGATGCTGACCGACATGCCGGTTTTTCCCAAAGGTCTGTAAATCATCGTGTTCCCTCCTCATTCAGCATTTCTTTTGCACAGCGGATCACAGAGGAAGCAACCGCCTCCACATCCTTTTCCCGAATGGCCCAGTTGCTGAGACTGCAGCGGAGTACCGGCACGCCGCAAACCTTCGAATGATTCAGAAAAGCAGCACCGTCCAAACGGATCTTCCGGCGCAGCGTCTGTATTTCCTCGTCGCTCACATGATCTTTGTCGAACGTAAAGGCAAACCCGTTCAGGCGCACGGGTCCCATCAGGCGAAGAATACCGGAGGATTCCAATTTCTCCGCAAAGAGCCTTGCCATGGCGCAATCGCGCTCTACCATTTCGGCATACCCTTTCTTTCCGTAGGCCATGAGCGACATCCAGACAGCCAGAGCGCGGAAACGGCGGCTGCCTTCGTTGCCGAGATTGGTAAAGTCTGTATCTTCCGAAACCGTTCCTTTGACAGATGTTTCTTGGGCATAGGCCCGATATTGGTATTCTTTGTACTTCTTCTGCACCAATGAGATGGCACAGTCGTACGGGACGTTCAGCCACTTGTGACAATCGATGGTGACACTGTCTGCCCGGAGGATCCCCCGGAAAAGAGGTTTGTACAGATCCGATGCGGCGGCTACGATGCCGATGGCGCCATCCACGTGCAAAAAGAAGTCATACTCTTGTTTCAGGTCGACAATCGCCTTCAGGTCGTCCACGTCGCCGGAGTTTGCCGTGCCCATATTCGCAATAACGATGCAGGGCCTTCCTTCGTTCTCCGCAAGCGCAGTCTTCAGCTTGTCCACATCGACAGCTTCTCTTCCCGCAAGCGTGCCCACAACGTTCAGGCTGTTTCGACCGAGTCCCAGGATGGATAACCCTTTATAAACCGAGGGGTGTGCGGTTCCGGACAGAATGACGGGGCGTTCCAACCCGTAAACACCGTCATTGGCCGTTTTCCCTTGCGTCTGAGCCGCCCATTCTCTGGCAACCGCCAGGGCTGCCACAGTCGCCATCGTCGCCCCGGAAGTAAAGCTTCCCGTCATTTCGGAATGCAGCCCCAACAGATCGATGAGACCCTTGACTGCTTCGTCCTCGATATGCCGATCCAGATGACCGGATGTCCCGAAGGCATTTTGATCGTACAGAGAAGTGAGCCAGTCGCCGGCCAGTGCCGCGGGGGTAACACCGCCTACCACAAATCCGT
>JAAYDG010000113.1 GCA_012729355.1 Clostridiales bacterium | reverse complement strand
TTTTCGTACAGCGGCGTTCGTTCGTTATACAAGTCTTCAAACGTTTGGCCGGGCTTAAAAACAATGCCTCTGGACGACAAGTTGGTGACACGTCTTCGGATCTCGGGGAATTTTACGTTCAGATAAACGATATCTCCGATCTCTGAAAGATGCGCCATAGCCTCGGGATAGTAGACAGCACTGCCACCGGGCGATATGACATAATGTTCGTACGTCAAGTTCGCCAAAATCCTGCCTTCCATGGACTTGAAGTACTCGATTCCTTCGGAATCCAATATGTCCTGGAGTTTTCTGCCTTCCGCATCTTCGATGATGTTGTCGCCGTCAGCCTGGGGCATTCCCGTTCTGCGAGACAACTCTCGTCCCACAGTGGTCTTACCGCTTCCGGGCATTCCGATCAAAATGATATTGCTCTTCATCCATATCCTATTCCAAAGCGGCTTCGATGATCTGGACCATCTCCGCGTTGGTCGCTTTCGACGGAAGTTCGATGCCTTTCTCTTCTGCAAACGCCGCCAACTCCGCCTTTTTCATGTTCTTCAGATTCGGCACGTCACTGTCGGGCACAGGTTCTTCCGCAGGCGCTTCTTCTGCTGCCGCAACCTCGTCTTCCACTGCTGCTTCTTCAACCACAGTCTCTTCGACCGCTTCGGTCGCAGGAACATCTTCCGCAGCTTCTTCGATTATTTCTTCTGTTTCAGGCATCGATTCTTCCGGCGATTCAACAGATTCTTCCGGATAGGCCTCGGGTTGAGGGGCGTTGGGATCCAGCGTCTCCTTGATGCTCAGGGAAATCCTCCGGCGTTCTCTGTCGATTTCCAGGACTTTTGCCTGGACCATCTGGCCGATGTTCAGCTCTTCGGAGATCTTATTGACCCGCTTATGCGCAACTTCCGAAATATGAACCAGTCCGTCCAGACCGGGCTCTAATTCCACAAAGGCTCCGTATTCCTTGATCTGGACCACTTTCCCGTCGATGATCTGGCCTTCTGCATAATTTTCGTCGATGACAGACCAGGGTTCCGGGGTGTTCTGCTTGAGTCCCAGAGAAATTTTGCCTTTTTCTTCGTTCATGGACAGGATCTTTACATTGATGATTTGCCCGATATCCAACGCTTCCTGCGGGTGTTTCAACTTGCCCCAGGAAATCTCGGAAATATGAAGCAGTCCGTCTAAGCCGCCGATGTCCACAAAAGCGCCGTAATCGGTAAACCGCATCACTTTGCCTTCCACCACATCTCCTACGTTGAGCGTCTGCCAGATCTCCGCGATTTTTTTATACTTCTCTTCGTTCAGGAACGCTTTGTGAGAGAAAACGGCTTTGTTCCGTCTCTGATCGACTCGTGTCACCTTGACCGGCAGCGTTTTCCCGACGTACTCGGCGGCACTTTCCACATAGTGGTCTGCCAACTGTGACATGGGAATGAATCCGGATACTTCTTTGTACGTGGCGATAACGCCGCCCTTCACTTCTTTGACGACGGTCGCATTGACGACTTCTTTGCTATCTAAAGCTGCGGTGATCTCGTCCCAGTGCACGCCCGACTGGAGTTTTTTCTTCGAAAGCAAGATATTTCCGTCTCCGTCATCGCTTTTGATGACTTTGGCTTGAATCTCGTCTCCTTCTTTGAACAGCGCAGTCAATTCTCGATCGTCTTCCAGAACCATTTCGCTTTTCGGCAGTATTCCGTCTTTTTTGCAGCCGAGATTGATCACGATGTAATCGTCTGTGACTTGCACGACCTCTCCTGTGATCACTTCCCCTCTCCCGGGTAAGCGGAGAGATTTTTCGATCTCGTCCATAAAAGCCGACATCTCGTTTGTTTCTTCTGCTTGCAGATCCTTGGTGAAATCTTCACTCATAGTTGCAATAACCTCCTTAATGATGCGTTCAGGTGCTGATGCACTCGCCGCAACGCCTATTTTACAATACTTTTCAAACTCATGCAATGGCAATTCATCCGAATTTTCAACAAAAAGGACTGTTTTGCACACTTTTTCACAGATTTCAACCAATTTTTGAGCATTTGAACTGGTCCGATCGCCGATCACGATCATCAAATCGGACTTTTCGGCCAATTTCAGAGCACTGTCCTGGCGCTGTTTCGTCGCCTGACAGATGGTGTCGCAGACAACCATATCTCCGGCATATGTGCGGATCCGATCCACACATGCCGAAAACTTCTCTCCCGTGATCGTCGTCTGCGCCACCACGGTCACCGGTTGACTCTTCAGAAGATCGGAGGCGGCATCGGCATCCGCCGGGTCGTTGATCGTAAGCGCAGACAGGCCGGCCCAGCCTGTGATCCCTTTGACCTCGGGATGCGCCGGATCTCCGATGATCACAACGCGACGCTGTCGGGCGGCTGCCTCGGAAGCCAGGCGATGGATCTTCGAAACGAATGGACAGGTCGCATCGATGAGCGTCAATTGCTTTTTATCTGCGCGTACAAACGTTTCCGGCGGTTCTCCGTGGGCTCGAATCAACAGTGAGGATCCTTCCGGGACTTCGTCCAGATCGGTGACGGTCCTCATCCCCTTCTCCGCAAATTCTGCTGTAACAGCCTTGTTGTGGATCAGAGACCCCAGACAATAGAGCTTCGTCCCCTGCTTTTGCGCTTTTTCCAATTCTTCGGCGGCGCGGTCCACAGCCTGTCCCACACCAAAGCAAAACCCGGCGTGATCGGCCAGCGTGATCGTCCTCATTTTTTCAGTTCCTCCAGAAATTTTTTAAACAGAGCTTCTCTGCCATTTTCCGTAGGCCGGTAATACTGTACCTCCGCCGCAGCCAAATTATCCGGCAGGTATTGCTGTTTGACGTAGCCCCCATAGGCATGAGGGTATAAATACCCCTCCCCGCGGCCCAACTTCTTCGCGCCCGAATAGTGTGCATCTTTCAGATGCGCCGGCACATCGTCGATCTTTTTGCTGCGCAGATCTCCCAAGGCCTCGTCGATCGCAGTGATGACCGAATTGGACTTGGGACAGGATGCCAGGAGAATCACTGCCTCAGCCAACAGAATACGCGCTTCCGGAAACCCTATCATCTGCGATCCCTGCACACAGGAAGTCACCACGGAGATCGCCTGTGGGAATGTCATGCCGATGTCTTCCGAGGCGCAGACCATAAGCCGCCGGCCGATCATCAGGATATCCGCATCGGCCTGGATCAATCGGGCAAGATAGTGGATCGCCGCATCCGGATCGCTTCCCCGAATGGATTTCTGCAGGGCCGAAAGCAGATTGAACTTATCTTCGCTCCTGTCATAAAAAGAAGTCTGCCGCTGCATGGCTTCACCGACCTGCGCCAGCGTGATATGCTTTCCCTTCATGTTGTCGGCTACGAAACCCAGTGTATCCAGAGCGATCCGGGCATCTCCGTTGCTGCGGTCTGTCAGCATGATGAGCGCATCCTCGTCGACGATGAGTTTTCTGGCACCCAAGCCCCTGTCCCGATCGGTCAGGGCATTGTCCAAGATCTGCCGGATCTCGTCGTTTTCGAGCCTCTTGAATTCGTAAATCGCCCGTACGCGGCTCAAGATCGCATTGTTGACGGCAAAGTACGGATTCTCCGTAGTGCTTCCGATAAAACGCACGGTTCCCTCTTCCAGGGCTTGAAGCAGAGAATCCTGCTGGAGCTTGTTCCAGCGGTGAAATTCATCTACGTAAAGATAAACGACCTCCTTTTGAAGGCCGAAAAATTTCACCTTCGCCGACTCCAGGACCTCCTTCAGTTCCTTCGTGCCGCAGGTGGATGCGTTCAGTTCGTGGAACTCGGCGCCCATCCGGGACACGATAATGCGTGCCAATGTTGTCTTTCCGGTGCCCGAAGGTCCGTAGAAGATGGCCGATTCAAAGGTATTGTTCTGTATGGAGTTGTAGAGCAGCGACCCCTCGCGGAAAAAGTGCTTTTGTCCGTAAAACTCTTCCAGCGTCAAGGGACGCATCCTCGTAGAAAGCGGTATCATAAAGGTGATTATACCTGATATGCCAAGATTTCTCAATCGAATCGCCCGATAAAATAATCGTTTACATCCGTAAGAAAGTCATATATTATTAGCGGCAAGAGATATTTATGAAGCACAGAGACAGATTTCGTTTCGTTATCCAAGATCTTGCCCGTAAATATTGTTATTCGTTGCCAATATGAATACGAAGGAGAATCAAACGATGGAAGACAAGACATTGATATGTCAGGACTGTGGCCAAGAATTCGTTTTCACCGCAGGTGAGCAGGAATTCTACAAAGAGAAAGGTTTCGATAACGAACCGAAAAGATGCAAGGAGTGCAGAGACAAGAAAAAGAACCAGAGAAGGCAATTCAGAACAGAAAGATCCTACGAAGAATAAATATCTCGCACCACATCGATGTCGAAAGCCGGAGCAACGCTCCGGCTTTTCATTTATCTGCCGCACTGTCCGTTCAATTCGCAGGCCCACCCGGACAAGTACGCCAGCAAGGTCCGTCGTTCCATCAGTTGCTCCGCATTCCGTTCCCGCAGACGCCGGGCGACCAGATCGGCATTGCTGTCGGGGCACAAGGCGTACATTTCCCCGCAAAGGCTGATCAACCCTTCGATCAGCGTCCCATCGGAGCTTTTCAGCAATAAGCGTGCCGGACCCTCCTTTGCGTCAAAATACAGATCTTCCAATGCCAATGAAATATCTTTTTCTTCGATCAGGTATTCTGCCGCCAGGTCCATTGCTTCCGTTACCCGGCGAAGCCAGCCGAGGATCTCGGGGACCTGCCCGCCCCGAAGACGGTGATCTTCGGAGGACGCTTCTTGATGTTCCAAGTACGTTTTGAGGTGAAAGAGTCCGGCGATACGAACTGTAACGGCAATCTCTTCTCCGTACGTGAACAGACTGGCTTCGGCCAAAGCCGGACAACAGGAGCGCCTTAGAACCTCGACCTTGTGATCCGAAGGCCGTGGAGCCGTCAGGCTGTATTTTACAAAACTCATGGGTGGCCTCCTCCGCAAATGCGACACGGCGTATATCCCGAAGCAATCGCTTCACTGCGAGACATGCAGATATAACTCTTGGTGATCGAGGCGCAGGTATGACGGTGGTATACCCGGCTTTCTGCCGAATACAGCCAGACCGGCGCACCGTTGGGCAGTGCTTCCGGACGACATAGCTCGCAGGCTCTGTATCTCCTTCGAATCTCTTCTGTCAGCACAACCTCCACCTGACCGCCCTGTAAAACGGGACAGTCGCGGACATGATAGCGTTCGCCTCGTTTGGGAAAAACGTACACCTGAACCGGATCGTAGGAACCGATTTGCGCAGACTCTCCCACAAAGGGTCGAAACAATCCATTTTTATACGATTTCGGATCTGCGCTCATCGCCGATTTCGAAAAAAGAGCGTTTTTTACCGATACACGGGCCCTTGTCAAATGATCTACATGAAGGGATCCTCCCGCCAATTCGGCCGTTTCTCCCGTGCGCAATTCGCACAGGGCCGCGTCGGGATGATCCAAACCCCATTCAGACAGAAGCATTCCTTCCCACGAAACTGCAAAAACACTGCGGATCCGCCTGTCTGCTTCCTCTTCCACGGATGCAAGTGCGGCAGCTCTCGCACTGCAGCGGGCGCTCTGGACCAGCACATGACACACCGTCTCTTCGATCCCGCACTGAAGGATCAAGAACAGGAGTGTGGTGATTGCGATGATAAAAACCGGGATGCAGCAAGCCGCATCCACGATCAAAGAGCCTCTCCTGCGATTATCGGTAAACATGTTCTTGCCGCACCGATCCCTTCCTCGAATGTCCGGCCCAGTATCCGGGCAGTCGCATCCTTTTGTCGAACGAAGCTTCCAGTGTAAAGCCGTATGCATACGCCCGGAAATTGAAGGGATCTCCTTCCGGGCCGGCAATATTCAACTGCATCACGTCCATCAATCGGGCTCGTTTTCTGTCCGCCGGGACCATCAAAAGAAGCAAACGAAGATAATCCTTATATGTGCCGATCCCGGAGGAAGGCTCCCGGGCACCCCGGGGAACCGCATCCCGGGAAAGCGCACCGTCCAGACCGCTGGCCCAATCAGCGGCAGTTTTTACAAAAGGAACGACTTCTCCGTCGAACAATAGTTCCACATCGTTTCGCGCTTCCACAGCCGCCCAGATCCCGGCGACGATGAACTCGGCGACCGGAAGCGGGATCAGCGTCAGAACCGAGGCAGCCAAGGCGGACACCTGAGCTTTCTTCCCGCTGTCGGCGTATATGTGGGACAGATTCAATGCACTGCGCAGCCAAAAAAGACTGTTCCGGACTTCTTGTTCGTTTTCGCTGTCCGAAGGCAACCCGAACAGAACGTATTCCGCTTCCAGATCCAAAGCGCAGGACTCCAGAAGACAGGTGGCATAGGAACATTTTGCCAGGATGTATTCATTTTCCGGCAGCGCAAAAGGATGCGGGAGCACGGAGCTGCTCAGCAGCATCTTTTGACTCGGAATACCCAGCAATCTCGTGGGAAGTCCGTCTGCCGCACCATCGCAGGGGAGTGCCTTTTGCCGGACGTTCCCGTTTTCCCGTGGCTCGTCGGCTTCCCGGTATCGTTTCAGAAGCGACCGCATCGCGGCGACCTCCTCTGCCTGCTCCTCTTCTCCGCTTCCGTCCGGACTCCCGGAATCCGACGGCCCCTCTTCCGTGTGCCGGATCTCTTCTTCCGCTGTGGATCGACGTGCTTCGGACCATGTGAGCGCTTCCCGTACGTCGGAGCAGATCGATTCGCTTTGCGCGTCGAACAACAGATCCTCCGCCGCCAGGAATGCGGCGGCCTGTCGGATCTGAACGGCAAACTGTTCTCCGTCCAGTCCGGGATATTCCTGACTGTCAGCGCGGCAGGACACCTTTGTCATGCGCAGAATATTGTCGCCCTCTACCGCTAAATTCCCTTCAATGTAGAAGTCTGCTAAAGCCGTCAAACGTTCGTTGGATGCGCGCATTGCAAAAATGCCGTACCTGCCCCACAACGATCGCTGATACTCCGACAGGATCGATTCCCCTGCGAGCATGCAAATCCCTTCCGCCCGGCTTCTGAGCGCGAAACCGGAGGCTCCTTCTATCAAAACCAGGATCAAAAAAGCAAGCGAGGAAAGGATCATGATGATGTACAGAGAAGAAAATCCCTTTCTGTTCACGGGCACAACCACTGTCCTCTCAGAAGGAGGCAGACGTCGATCCCTGCCGGTTCCAATGTGGATATCAGGGCTTCTCTATGTATTTCACAGTCGCTTTGCACCTCTTCGTACAGAACGAGCGCCTGTCGGATCAGACCGGCTGCCAGAAGGATCACCAGCGGATAGATCAATGCGGCTTCCACCGTAGCGCTGCCGGTTTTTGCGCGGATCAAAAGTCGCTCCCGAGCAGGTCACCGAACACGCTATCCACAAAAATACCGATCTGCGTTTTGAAAATCAACCCCAACGCAATGGCAATGGCAATCAAAATGGCAACTTGCACCAGTTCCATTCCTTCTTTTCTGTTCATGAAAATGTGTCTCATCGCAATCGTTCCTTTCTGTTGTCAGCGTCCCCGCTACAGTTCCATCAACGCCGGTGAAATCGAAATGACCACAAGGACTCCCAGAAGCAGCATCAGCGGGAAACACAACTTCGTTTCAACTTCTTTGGCCCGGGCTTGTGCCTGCTGCAGTCGACCTTCCCACAAGTGCGATCTCTCCCGTTCCAATTTGTCGGCCAGCTCACTTCCCCGAGAAGCATGATCGGCCACCAAGGTCGCCAGCCGTAAAAAGTCCCGGCTCCCGGTGGTTTGCGAGAATCGGTACAGTGCTCTCACAAAGGATTCATTCGTTTGATCACAGTGGGATCGAATCCTGTTCAAGATTTGGTATAGCGGGTGCGGCCGATCTCCGTTGGCTCGCAAGATTTCGTCAAATGCGGCCGTCACGACCAACCCTGCATTGAGCAACAGTGTCAACTGGAGGGAGAGGTTCGGCAATTCGTCCTCCACAGCGCGTCTTTTGCGCAGCAACCCTTTTTTGATCGCATCCAATCTGGATAAATAGATCAAAGCGGCAAGCAATACGGCGGCAGACGCCGGCAGCAACCACAGATGAGATTTTTGCGGACGCCATTGAAGGCGGATGCCGTGCTCTGTAGTTGTCGGAAGCATCAACCGTTCCCCCGGACCCGGCCGGCTCAGTTCGTCTGCCAGCCGAATCAAACGACGGTCCATGCTCCGGCCCAGATCTTCGGGATGCACCGGTGCAAAGGAAACGACGTATTCGTGACGAACGCAAGTATCTCCCAGTGACAAAACCGCCGTAAGCAATACCGTTTCCCCCGGAGCAAGCCCCAATAGATCCACCTGCCCTTCTGAATCGATGCGATCCGGATCACTGCTTTCCCAATGCAGGAGCACTCCCGTTTCTTCGTGTTTCTCCGGCAGCACCAGATCGCGTCGAACCAGAAGAAGAGATTCATTGCTTCCCAAAATCCGATCGTGCAACTCATTCAGGCAGCGTTGGATCCGCTCAGACGCTTCAATCGGCGTCAGAAGTTTCGGAGGGATCCGTATTCGGAGCATTCTGTTGACGGAATGACCCGAATGTTTTCCTTCCACATCGATCCAGACCGTTTTGGGCGGGTTCCCGTAGTCCGGACGCACCAACAGCCGTTCGACAGAGTTGTTGGCGACGGACAACGATCCGAGGATTCCCGTCAGCGCCAGTCCTGCAGCCAGGCAGATCTTGATCCGGCGGCTCGCCCGATGTTTGGCTCTTTCAATCGATTCGTCCAACTCGGAGGCATCGAGAAAAAGCCAGGCTCCGCTTCCCAGTTTTCGTGCTTCTTTTCCGAAAACGGCTTTCTCCGTCCGCCGCAGCTCAGACCTCAGTTTGTCCAAGACGGAGAACCCTTTCATATCGTCACCTCGATCAGTCTCAGGCTCCACTGCAACGCCGCCGCCACGGTCAGCAGGCATGCCGTCATGATGCATCGTCCGGGAAAACCGGCATAGAGAACTGAAAGATATTCCGGCGCAGCCAGATTGAGAAAGAGCAGGATCAGAAGCGGCAGAGAGATCAAGAAAAAAATGTCCAATTTCTTCTGTGCTGTGAGCATCTGTACTTCCCGACGAAATCGTATGCGATCCAGGATCAAATGCGCGCTGGACAAAGCCACTTCTTCCAGATCACCGCCGCTCTTGCCGCAGATCTGGCATACTCCCGCAAATTGACGAATCTCTTCCAGACCGCTCCGGGAGCCGAAATCAATGAGCAGCTGATCCACAGGGCTGTGGGCGTCGCTGTAGCGCGTCACGATCCGCTCCAGTTCTTGCGTTATGGGCGCTGTCGGTCCGTAAGCAACACGCACTTGCCGGGCTGCATCGGCGAGAGCGTCCGGCATCTGTCTCCCCGCGGCGATCGCTGCGGATATTGCATAAAGCACGTCTCGAAATCCTTCCAGCAGTCGCTCTCTTCGCATACGGCTCTTTCTTTTCGCCCACAGTTTCTCCGCCGGTACGACCGCAGGAAGACACAGCAACGAAAACAGAGGATTTCGGTAAAACAGCGCTCCGACCGTGACAAGCACGAAAAACGCCGTCAGATAGTAGCTCTGTTTTTCCTTCCGGGATAAAGAATAGGTCCGATAGTCCGTCAAAGGACAACCTCCTGCTCGTACAGTTCCAGCTTTTCTTTGTGGATGAGACGATTGCCGGTTGCCGTCAATCCTTTTCCCGGTACGTGGGCAAACAATTTGTTCAGTCTGATTGCGCCCTGAATATATCCTTCCACTTCCGAAATCTCCCAAACCTGCCGTTTGCCGGCGGAGGTCCTTTTTAAATGGACAAAAATTTCGATCGCTCCGGCGATCTGGCTTCGGACGGCTTCCACGGGAAAATTGGCGGAAGAAAGGAACAACGTCTCCAAACGATTGATCATCCCTGCCGGGGAATTCGCATGTCCCGTGGACAAAGATCCTTCATGCCCCGTGCTCATGGCCGACAGCATATCCACAACTTCCTCGCCCCGGACTTCGCCGACGATAATGCGATCGGGACGCATCCGGAGGCTCGTTTTGATCAGCTCTCTGATCGTGACGCCGCCGCGCCCCTGGGCATTGGCATGCCGCGCTTCCATGCGAACCAGGTTTTCGTGGTTTCGAATCGCCAGTTCCGACGAATCTTCGATGACGATCACGCGTTCTTCGCGGGGGATGAAGTCGGACAATACGTTGAGAAACGTGGTTTTACCCGAACTGGTCCCTCCGCTGACGAACATATTGTATCCGCTGCGAACCAGCCGCCCCAGCAGTTCTGCGGCTTCCGGGCTGATGTCTTTCTGAAGGATCAAATCATCGAGTGTCATGCGATCCCGGTTGAACTTCCGTATGGTCAGGACCGGACCGTCCAGCGCAATATTCCGGTTGACGGCATTGATTCGGGACCCATCCTGCAGCCGGGCATCCACAACGGGATGCAAATCGTTCATTTCCCGCCCCACACTTGCTGCCAGCCTGCGAATGACCTTTTCCAGATCTTCACTGCTTTCGAAAGAAACGGGGACTCGTTCGATCTTTCCGCAGCGTTCGATGAAAATGCCGTTGGTCCCGTTGACCATGATCTCCGACACATCGGGATCCTCTGCGTATTCGTGAAGGATTTCCAATTCTTTCCGAAGCGTATAAAACACCATGCGGATCACTTCGCCTTTTTTTGACGGCGAAAGCTCATCGAGTGAATGATGGGACAAGACCAGGTCTTCAATGATCCCCCAAACAGCTTCATCCGACAACGAGCCTCTTTGCTGCGCCATCCGCTGTCCCACGATGTCGGATAAAAGCCTTAGGGAAACGGGATAGCCTTGATCATCGATTTTCCATTCTCTCAACAAGTCCACGGACCTCCGCTCCGAACTGACCATGTATATCCACATCGTTTCCCCGGGGATCCGATCGAAAGCTGTCTTGATCTTCCATTGGGTAGAAAGACGCTATCCTGACATCGGGATCTGCACCGTCGGCTTCACAACACTCCCGGAGGACTTCCCGAAGACGTTCCGAAGGTCGAAAGCGGTTCGGTCGAAAGCCGAAATTGACGATTTGACGCTCACAGAGACGCATCAGGTTTTTCCAACAAGATATGCCGGAAGGAATGTCCAGAAGCACATGGTCGAATCCTCCGTCCGATGCGATGTGCGAGAACAACTTGTATAATTCTTGTTCCGCTGCAAAACACAGTGCGTTTTCTCGATCCGGAATGCCTACCCGTCGCACATCGTAGGCATCCTTCTCCAGGCAGTTTTCAAGAACATCGGGAGAAAGCACTTCTCCGCAGGCTGCCCGGTACAGCATGCGATTCACAGAAGCACTGCCCGGAAGAAAGTGATATTCGCTGCCTGCGAAGCGGTCGAATCCTATCAGAAGGACCTTCTCCCCAAACAATCTTCCCAGGACACGCGCTGTTGCGACGGCAAGAGAACTGGTGCCGCTGCCTCCGATTCCGGATGTGAATCCCCAAAACAACGTATCCGAAAACGCTCCGCATCGATACGGTTCTCTTCCGGTCCCGATGCAGTATTCCCTGATTTCCGCAACAATCGTTCGCATCGGCTGGAATCTGCTGATAGCCGGGTATCCCGCTTTCGCGTCTTCCGGATCATCATACAGATGGATCCCTCTCTTCCCGTACCGATCGGCTAACTGTCCGCTGTCGAAAATAACATATTCCGTGTCCGCCGGTGAATCGGCGCCTTCCGAATTTGCCACACGCACGGCGGCACGACGCCAACGGTCTGCAAGTTCTTCTGCAAAAGCTTTGGCATAAACAGGGTCTCGATGACTGATTGCGATGTGGATCGGTTCCATACTTTCTCCTCGGAATGCCTTTATATTACCATTTTTGACATATTTTAGCAAGTCTTTTTCGATCTTCTTCTCACTCGAACCTTTCGCGCCGTTCATGCACATGATATAATCAACCAAACAAAATCAACTTAAAGGAGAATTTGACTATGCTTTGGACCGAAAAAATGTTTGGGGTAAAAAAACCCATTTTTGCGATGCTGCACCTGGATCCGCTGCCGGGAGATCCTCTGTTCAAACAGGGAGATACCATGAAACGCGTGACGGATCTGGCTCGGAAAGACCTGCATGCCCTGCAAAACGGCGGTGTGGACGGCATCATATTCAGCAATGAATTCAGCCTGCCCTATCAACGACATATGTCCTTTGTGACACCGGCCGCCATGGCCCGGGTCATCGGCGAGCTGATGAGCGAGATGACCGTGCCTTACGGAGTAGATTGTATTTCCGACGGGCTGGCCAGCATCGAACTGGCGGCAGCGGTGGATGCGAAGTTCATCCGCGGAACCTTCTCCGGCGTCTACGTGGGAGATGGCGGCCTCTATAACAACGATTTTTCCACACTGATGCGCCGCAAGGCCGAGCTTCATCTGGACGAGCTGAAAATGCTCTATTTTATCAATCCTGAATCAGATCGAAATCTGGATTCCCGGCCTCTTGTGGATATCGCAAAATCCGTCATCTTCAAAGCCTCTCCTGCAGGTCTGTGCATCTCCGCCTCCGCTGCCGGGCAGGAAGTGGACAACGATCTGATCCGTGAAGTGAAAGCCGGCACGCCGGATGTGGTCGTGCTGTGCAACACCGGATGCCGTGTGGATACCGTCACAACGAAACTGGAATACGCCGATGCGGCCGTCGTAGGCACCACGTTTAAAGAAGACGGCGACTTTAACAAGCATATCGATGAAACCCGTGTCAAAGCCTTTATGGACGTGGTCAAATCCTATCGAAGTTCACTGTAAACGAAAGGAGCGCTCATGGCCGACTATCTTTTGGGCATCGACAACGGAGGCTCCGGGATCAAATGTGCTGTGTTCGATACAACGGGCAGCATGCTTTCGGTAGCACGAAAAAGACTGCCTCTGGATCAACCGGCCCCCGGCTATACCCAGAGGGATGCCAGGGCTGTCTGGAAGGCCAATGCCGCTGCGATCCGTGAAGCCATCGTTGAATCCGGGGTTTTGAGCCGGGAGATCCGGGCTGTGGGTCTTACGGGATACGGAAACGGCATGCTGTTGGTGGATCATAGCGGAAGGCCCGTCAGCCCCTGCATCGTTTCCACGGACGCCCGAGCCGCCGATCAATGCAGGAAATTTGCGGAAAGCGGCGCACAGCGCCGTATCTTCCCCCGCACGCTTCAAACCCTTTGGGCTGCGCAGCCCGCAGCGCTGATCCCCTGGTTTCGTGACAACCAGAAAGAAGCCCTGGACAGAAGCGCAACGTATCTGGGCATCAAGGATTGGATTCGCTTATGCCTGACGGGAACGATGGCCACAGAGATCACCGAAGCCTCTTCAACGTGTTTGTTCAACCTGAAAGAGCGCGGTTTTGACGCGGAGATCTTCCGGGAACTGGGCATTGAAGAGTACTTTGGGCTGGCGCCTGCATGCGTTGAAAGCACCGGGATCTCAGGCTATGTGACGGA
This sequence comes from Clostridiales bacterium, assembly GCA_012729355.1. Taxonomy (GTDB): domain Bacteria; phylum Bacillota; class Clostridia; order Peptostreptococcales; family Anaerovoracaceae; genus UBA10908. The sequence goes on along the minus strand of JAAYDG010000113.1, from coordinate 14,593 downwards.
AGCGGCCGCAGCGGAAACCGGACTGTGTGCCGGAATCCCGGTGTCCGGAGGTTATTTCGACATCGACGCCAATGCGCTGGCCAGCGGCATTTTGAATGACAGTCTGCTGTGCCTGATCGCCGGCACCTGGTCCATCAACCAGTATTTGAGCAAAACGGCCAACGAGGACTATGATCTCAACCGAAATACGACGACGCTGTCCTATTTGCCGGAGCATTATCTGATCGAAGACTCCTCGGCCACCTCGGCCTCGAATTTCGACTGGTTTGTCTCCCATCTGATGGGTACCGCCGGACCCGGAGACACCCGCAGCGATTTGTATCAGGCCTGCGATGCCACCATCTCAGCCATGGACCCGGAAGCGAGCGACGTTGTCTTCGTCCCCTATCTTTACGATTCCTCCGCTGTGTCGGGAGGACGTGGCGCCTTTTTTAATCTGAACGGCAGTCATACAAGGGATCAGCTCCTGCTGGCAGTCTATGAAGGCGTAGTTTTCAGCACCGCCATGCATGTGAGCAGATTAAAACCGCAAAAGGCATTTACATCGGCCCGCCTTTCGGGCGGCGTAGCCCACAGCCCTGTCTGGTCCCAGATGATGGCGGACGTATTGGATTTGCCCATAGAAATCCCCATGGGTACCGAGCTGGCGGCAAAGGGCGCTGCCATGGGTGCCGGCGTAGCATGCGGAGCATTTATCGATCTTGCCCAAGCCGTGGAAAACATGTATGCAACGGAGCGCATCTATCGCCCGCAAGCGGAACGCACCGCGATCTATCGTAAAAAATATGAAACCTACTGTAAAGCGATCGAAGCCCTTCGGGTCTTTCATCGATAATCCCGCATATCTCATCGAAGAAAGGAGGAGCCCATGTTTATTGTAAGTCCGTCTATTTACTCCGCTGATCTGCTCCGACTGGCCGATGTATTGGATTCGGTACAAAAAATGGAGAACCTGCACATCGATATCGATGACGGCAATTTCGTGCGGGGAATCAGCTTCGGCGCAGATACGGTACAAGCCATCGCTTCGTACACGGACATCCCGCTGGACGTCCATCTGGAGGTCATGAATCCCTGTGATTATGTGGAAGCGCTCTGTCGAACAGGGATCCGGCGCCTCTGTGCCCACATTGAAGTACTTCCCTACCCTTACTTGTTTCTGAGCGATGTCAAGCGTCGCGGCGTCAAAGCCGGACTGTCCCTGAATCTGAAGACACCGGTACATCTGCTTGAACCCTACGCCAGAGATGTGGACCACGTGCTGCTGGTGAGCGTGGAGGCCGATCACGAGGGCCTTCCCTTCCGCCCCGGTGTGCTGGATAAAATCGTTGAGGCGCGGAAGATCCTGCCCAAGGAAACCGCGATTTGGGTGGACGGCGGGATCAACGACGCCAATTTGAGAGAGGTCGTCATCGCCGGCGCCGACGCAGTGGTGATGGGCATAGCCGTATTTGACGAACCGAATCCCACAGCGACCTGGAAATACTATCGTGACCGGGGAGAAGCCTATCGGGCGGAAAGGTAAACCATGTACGAAAAAGAACGGCAGGAATTGATCGATTGCGCCCTGTCCATGGAAGCCCACGGGCTGATCGTGCAGAGCGGCGGCAACGTCAGCCGGCGGATGCCCTGCGGGAATATACTGATGACACCCTCAGCCATGGCCTATGGGTCCATGGATCCGGAGGATCTGGTATTGATGGACCCGGATGGAAAAATCATCGAGGGAACCCGTCGTCCTTCCAGTGATCATCAAGCCTTGCTCTATATTTTCAAGCATATGCCCCGGGTCAATGTGATCCTGCACACCCATCAGCCCTATGCCGTCGCCCTGAGCCTTGTGGCGGACGAATTGCCGGCCTGCACGACCACGCTGATCGACGAACTGCAGGGCGCCGTTCCGGTTGCACCCTTTACGCGCAGTTCCGACGAGGGGATGGGCATTTCTGTCGTGACGCACTGCAACGGATCCCTGGCTGTCATTCTCAAGCATCACGGAGTGATGGCCTACGGAAAAGACCCGGAGCAGGCGCTCTCGGCTGCCATCTATCTGGAAGAAGGTTGTAAAGGATATCTGGCAGCTCTGGCCACGGGCCGGCCCGTGGCGCGGCTTTCCGCAGAACAAGTCGCAGCGGAAAGCCAGGAGCGCGGCTATTACGGGCAACCCTGATCCCGCCCCCTCCATACCGACAACGCAAGAACGGGCCGCTGCGCGGCCCGTTCCCTTTATCCATAACCCCTTTTGAACTTGAATTCTAGTTTCGAACTTTATCACTCCTAAGCGCTGCCCCTACAGCCCCCGGATCGGGATCCTGCGCGTGATCAACCTGTTCACCGCCCCGATTATCGCCGTAACGATTAAGAACACCAAAAGCAGATTCCAGGAGCTCACGGCGCAAAAGCGGTAAACTGCCGTGAGCGGACCGGAGAAATACGGCCATATAAACGGGATTCCGGCGAACAACAGAAACGGGATCGACACGGCGACAACGATCTGCATCGTCTTGTTCAAAACGTAGAACAGCAGTGAGAAGAACATACCACCCATGTAAGCCATCAGCAGGAAGCCCAGATAGAGCATAAAGGATTCCACATGCTGCCACAGCGACAGCGACATCGCTCCCTGGGCATACAGCATGCTGTAAAGCTCTCCGATCCTCACATTCGGCGTACTTTGCGCGATCGCATTGGCCAAGAGTTGAAACAGCCGGCCGCCTATCGCAAGCAACGCGGCAAGCTCCAGTGCGGCGATCCACTGTGTCAGAAACGCAGTCCTGCGGCCGACTCCGTTTTGAATAAAAAACCGCAAGTCTTCCCGGATCGCACAAATCCCCATCACCAGCATCATGACCCAAGCTCCGATGGTGTAGCCGGAGAATGTTACATAAGAGCTTCCGCCGTTGGACACATTGATGCGCGCAACGGCGATCACTGCAAGGAGAATGGTCAGAAGTACGATGAAATAGGTCCCGGCACTCTTTAACATATCTTTTGATTTATAGTGAACAGCTGCGCGAAGTTTCATCTCTCAATTCCTCCTTGTCCATCAGTGCAATGAAATAGTCCTGAAGCGTGGCCTTATGCTTTTCCAAACCATCCGGTACCTGTATTTCCTCTGGCAAGCCGTCCACAAGAACGCTGGACAATCCGCCCATAGTGCTTTCCTTTACGGCATTCTTCCCTCTCACAAAATCCGCCACCTTGTCCCGGGGCCCGCTGATATTCCAACAACCGTCCAGGAGCGCCTCCGTCGGAGCATCCTTCATAATGGTGCCGTCCCGGATCACCACGGCGTGCTCGATGATGTGGGCCACCTCCTGGATCAAATGGGTGGAAATCACGATGGTGCAAGGTTCTTCTGCGTACTTTTCGATCAACGCCTTGTAAAACATGTCCCGATGTCGGGCGTCCAATCCCAGGACCGGCTCGTCCAACAACAGATAGGGGGTGTTGACACACAGTGCCAGGATCATTCGGAAAATCGACGCATAACCTGTGGATAGTTTTGTTATCTTCTTTTTTGTGTCAAGACCGAATTGCTTTGCCAGCTCCAGCGCGCGCGCTTTGTTGAAATCCGGATAAAACAGGCCGGTCACTTCGAAGGCTTTTCGCACTTTCATATCCTCGGGATAGTAGTTTTCTTCTCCCATCATATAGATCTTACCCAGCACGTCATCCCGGTCCGCCGCTTCCGCGCCATCCACGCGCACCGATCCGCTGTCCGGATACAACCGATTCGTGATCACGTTGAAAAACGTTGTCTTTCCGGCACCGTTGTTCCCCAGTAATCCGTACAGGCCTTGCTCTTTCAGTTCCAGATCCACCGCCTGCAACGCGCAGGTGCTGCCGAAACGTTTTGTTACTTTACTGATTTCGATCCCCATGTTCCTTCATCCCTCTTTCTGTCATCTGCTGCAATTCAACGGAGCCGATCTCCAGATGCCTTGCTTCCCGTATCATCGGTTCTATGTAGTCCCGATAAAATCCCTCTTTTCGCTGAGCGACCAACTGCTGCCTGGCGCCCGAGGCAACAAACATGCCCAGGCCGCGCTTTTTATAGAGCAATCCCTCCTCCACCAAAAGAGTCACCCCTTTTAACGCCGTCGCCGGATTGATGTTGTATGCCACGGAAAATTCCGTGATCGACGGGATCTGCGCATCCTCGGGATACGCTCCGCTCAATATGGCGTCCTTGAGCATCTCTGCGATCTGCAAAAAAATCGGTCGCTCTTGGTTTAAATAGCGGATCAAATCCTCACCCCTTTACTGTTTGGCTAACTGGTTAATTAGTCTACTAACTAACTATAAGTGCAATATACTCCTCCCTCGTCCCCCCTGTCAAGCCTTTTTACTCAATTGACCAAAGAAAAACTGCCGCTTTTCCTTAGCGGCAGTTTTAGGGTCACTGTCAGTACACGTTCTTCATAATGGAGTGCTCTGACTATACGGTCCTGGGCTGCTTCACCTGAGCCTGGGCCGCCGCCAGTCTGGCGATGGGGACCCGGAAGGGAGAGCAAGACACATAGTCCAGTCCCACATTGTGGCAGAACTCCACGGAGCTCGGATCGCCGCCGTGTTCGCCGCAGATCCCCAAATGAAGGGACGGATTGGCCTTTTTACCGAGCTTGACGGCGATATCGACCAGTTTTCCCACGCCTTCCATATCGATCCTTTCAAAGGGGTCGGATTCATAAATCTTATTTTCATAGTAAGCATCCAGGAAATTCCCGGCATCATCTCTGGAGAAACCGAAAGCCATCTGGGTCAGGTCGTTGGTTCCGAAGGAGAAGAAATCCGATTCCATCGCGATTTCGTCCGCCGTGAGCGCCGCTCTCGGAATCTCGATCATGGTCCCGACTTCGTACTTCAACTCGATCCCGGATTTTGCGATGATCTCGTCCGCCGTTTTTACGACGATCGCCTTTACGAAGGCCAGTTCCTTGCGCTCGCCGATGAGCGGGATCATGATCTCCGGCACCATCTTCCATTCCGGATGGGCTTTCTGCACATTGACGGCAGCCTCGATCACGGCCTGTGTCTGCATCCTGGCGATTTCCGGATAAGTAACGGCCAGACGGCAGCCTCTGTGGCCCATCATGGGATTGAACTCGTGCAGGGAACTGATCACTTCCTTGATATCCGATACCGGCATGGCCATTTCTTTGGATAATTCCAGAATGTCGTCTTCCTCGGTGGGCAGGAACTCGTGAAGAGGCGGATCCAGGTAGCGAATCGTCACCGGAAATCCCTTCATGGCTTCGTAGATGCCTTCGAAATCCTTACGCTGCATGGGCAATAGCTTCGTCAGCGCTTTTTCTCTTTGCTCCGTCGTTCGGGAAAGGATCATTTCCCGAACGGCAGCGATCCTGCCGGCTTCGAAGAACATGTGCTCCGTTCTGCAAAGACCGATTCCTTCCGCTCCGAATTCGATGGCTTTGGCCGCATCCTCAGGGGTATCGGCATTCGTACGAACTTTGATGAACCGCAGATCGTCGGCCCATTTCATCAACCGGTCAAAATCTCCGGAAATCGTCGCAGGCATCGTATCGATAGCCTGTCCGTAAATCTTGCCGGTGGAGCCGTTCAGTGAAATGTAGTCTCCTTCTTTATATTCTTTTCCGCCGAGACGGAACTTTTTTTCCTTCTCATTGATGACGATCTCACTGCAACCGGCCACACAGCAGGTGCCCATGCCTCTGGCCACTACGGCAGCGTGGGACGTCATGCCGCCGCGGGCCGTCAGAATCCCCTTGGCGTAGTGCATTCCTTCGATATCTTCCGGAGACGTCTCCAGACGAACCAGGATCACGTCAGCACCTTTTTTGACTGTCCATTCCGTAGCCGCTTCGGCCGTGAAAACAACCTGGCCGCAGGCGGCGCCCGGGGATGCGGGAAGGCCTTCGCCGATCACTTCCGCTTTCTCCAAAGCCTTCGTTTCAAACTGTGGGTGCAGAAGCGCATCCAGCTGCTTGGGATCGATCATCATCACCGCTTCCTGCTCGGAAAGCATGCCCTCATCCACCATGTCGCAGGCGACCTTTAACGCTGCGGCAGCCGTCCGTTTTCCGTTCCGGGTCTGAAGCATAAAGAGTTTGCCGTCTTCGATGGTAAACTCCATGTCCTGCATGTCTTTATAATGGGCTTCCAGTTTGTAAACGATGTCGTGGAATTCCTGATACACTGCCGGATTTGTGTCTTTCAACTGCTGGATGGGCTGTGGCGTCCGGATCCCGGCCACCACATCTTCTCCCTGGGCATTCATCAAAAATTCGCCGTAGAGCTGCTTCTCTCCGGTGGCTGGGCTTCTGGAGAACGCAACGCCGGTCCCGGATGTGTCTCCGGTGTTTCCGAAGACCATTTCCTGTACATTCACGGCAGTCCCCCAGGAGGAAGGAATATCGTTGATACGTCTGTAGTAGATGGCTCTGGGATTGTTCCAAGAGCGGAAAACAGCATCGATGGCACCCATCAGCTGTTCCACCGGATCTGTGGGGAAATCCTGTCCGACCTTTTCCTTGTATACTCCCTTGAATTGCTCTGCCAGTTCCTGCAGATCAGCTGCTGTCAGCTCCGTATCCAGCTGGACGCCTCTTTGGGTCTTCATTTTATCGATGAGCTCTTCGAAGTGTTCCTTGCCCGTCTCTTTCACCACATCGGAATACATCTGAATGAACCGCCGATAGGAGTCGTAGGCAAACCGGGGATTTTCCGTTTTTCGGATCAGCGTCTCCAGCACTTGCTCGTTCAGGCCTAAATTCAGGATCGTGTCCATCATGCCGGGCATGGATGCTCTGGCGCCGGAGCGAACCGAAACCAGGAGAGGATTGTCCTTGTCTCCGAATTTCTTTCCGGTTTCTTCCTGCAGTTTCTCCACATATTCCATGATTTCCGACTGGATCTCGGAAGAAATCTTTTGCCCGTCCTTGTAGTATTGTGTACAGGCTTCCGTAGTAATCGTGAATCCTCTCGGTACCGGCATGCCCAGGTTGGTCATTTCAGCAAGGTTGGCTCCTTTTCCGCCCAAGAGCTCTTTCATGCTGCCCTTGCCTTCTTCAAATAAGTAGACGTATTTCATAATCCTTCTTTCTCCTTTTCTCTTCTTAAAACTGCGTCTGCTCGAGGATGTAATCTTTGATCTTATCCAAAGGCAGCCGGATCTGTTCCATCGTGTCCCGATCCCGTACCGTTGCGCTGCCATCCTCTTCAGTATCGAAATCCACCGTGATGCAGAATGGAGTCCCGATCTCGTCCTGCCGGCGGTAGCGTTTCCCGATGCTTCCGGGAATATCAAAATCAACGGCAAAATGCCTGGACAGCTCTGCGCGGAGCTCTGCGGCCCGGTCTGTTTGCTTCTTTGTCAGAGGCAGGACCGCCGCCTTGAAGGGGGCCAGCGCCGGATGGAACTTCATGACCACGCGGGTATCTTCTTTTCCGTTTACATCCGCTACGGTCTCTTCGTGATACGCATTGCACAGGAAAGCCAGTGTCACCCGATCTGCGCCCAGAGACGGTTCGATGCAGTAGGGAATATACTTTTCGTTCGTGACGGGATCGGTGTACTCCATACTCTGGCCGGAGTGTTCCTGGTGCTGTTTCAAATCAAAATCGGTTCGGTCCGCCACGCCCCACAATTCGCCCCAGCCGAAAGGAAACATGAATTCAAAGTCTGTTGTAGCATTGCTGTAGTGTGACAATTCTTCCTTTGTGTGATCTCTCAGGCGAAGACGCTCCGGTTTCATTCCGAGATCCAACAGAAACCGGTAGCAGAACTCTTTCCAGTATTTGAACCACTCCAAGTCGGTTCCCGGCTCACAGAAGAATTCCAATTCCATTTGCTCAAACTCCCGAATGCGAAAAATGAAATTTCCCGGAGTGATCTCGTTGCGAAAAGACTTTCCGATCTGCGCGATTCCGAAGGGAATCTTCTTGCGCGTGGTTCGTTGAACGTTCTTGAAATTCACAAAAATTCCCTGTGCTGTTTCGGGACGAAGATACAGTTCCGCTTTTGAGTCTTCCGTGACACCCTGAAACGTCTTGAACATCAGATTGAATTGACGAATGCCCGTAAAGTCTGACTTGCCGCACTCCGGGCAGGAAACACCGTGTTCCTGAATGTACGTTTCCAGCTGCCCATGGCTCCATCCGTCCAGGCCCTCCGCCGTCGCGCCGGTGTTTCGGGCATGATCTTCGACCAGTTTGTCTGCTCTGAATCTGGCCTTGCAGGCCTTGCAGTCGATGAGCGGATCGGAAAACCCTCCCACATGACCGGAGGCCACCCAGGTTTGCGGATTCATCAGAATCGCAGCGTCCAGGCCCACGTTATATTCGGATTCCTGCACAAACTTTTTCCACCAAGCTTTCTTGATGTTGTTTTTCAGCTCCACACCGATGGGTCCGTAATCCCAAGAGTTTGCCAAACCTCCGTATATCTCGGAGCCGGGGTATACAAAACCCCGGCCTTTTGCCAGTGCGACGATGGTTTCCATCGAGAATTCTTGTTTCATGCTGATGCGTTCCCCTCTGTCCTTTATTGTTTCTTCTCGCTGTCGATAACTTCTTCTGCCTTGTCTTCGAGGGTTTCCGCCATCTCCTTGACCTTGTCCTCTACAGCATCCGCTACCGTTTCCGCCTTCTCCTCCACGGTTTCCGCTACGGTTTCGACCACGTCTTCCACATCGCTCAGGTCAAAATCGTACAGTCCGTCCAGTTCTTCTTCTTTCGAAGCTCTTTTTGTACGCTCGGCAGCTTTATCCTTCACGGCGTCCACCACATCTGCGCCTTTTCCTTTTGCCGCCGTCCAGGCATCTTGTCCTTTTTCTTTGGCAACCTCTACAAAATCTTCACTCTTGTCCTTCATTTCGTCTACGATCACGCTGCCTTTGCTTACGACTGTATCAAAGGTTTCCGAAGCCTTTTCCGAAATGTTCACTATCTCGCCGTCATCCTTCAGCAGTTCGATGGTGCACTTCGTTCCGAACGCCGCGATCGTTGCGCCGACTGCCGCCCAAGGAAACAACACGGTTCCTATGATACCAATACTCACGGGCAAATTCAACAGAATTTCTCCATCCTTCTTCTTAATTGTAATTTTTGTCACATTGCCCTTTCGGATCGCATCTTTGATCGCATCGATCATATCCGCTCCATGGGCGCCCATCTTACTTTTCCCGGCCTCGTCAATGGTTTCTTCGATCAGGATGATCGCGTCCACTACGTTTCCCTCGGTCTTTTCCAAGGCTTCTTTGGCTTCTTTGTACCCGACTCCGGTTCTGTCCTTGACCAGTTCGATTTTTTCCAATGAAATTTCCATCTTCTTCCCCTTTCTTTCCGATGCCCTGTACGGCACGCTAAACGATGAACGATTCGCTCTTCAATTCTTCGATTCCCATATGATATGCAATGTAGCTTCTGAGAATGTTCCGGATTTTTTTCTCCAGGTCTCCGCGCAGCGCCAAAGCGCTCAGGTTCTTGAGCGGGCCTTCCATCAAATACTTGAATACGTCGATTATATCCACAGTGACGGGAAATATCAATCGACGATCTCTTTCTGATTTTTCTGCGCACGATTCACACAGAAGCCCGCCATCCGCCACGGAAAAATACTTCGTTTCGGAAGCTTTGCACAGTACACACCTTTCCAAATCGGGTGCGCTTCCGGACCAGACCACCGCTTGGCACAGATAACCCAGCACCAAAGTGCCGTAGGCTTTTTTGCGCTCCTCCATCATCGACAGGAATGCTGTGAGCAGATCGAACAGTTCCTGGGCCGGCTCCCCTTCGGCCAGGAGTTTATCGGTAAATTCCAACACGTAGGAGGCCTGCAGATATTTGTCCACATCCTCACCGATCCGATAATAGCTGCGAAGAGCCTCGGCGCCGTTGATGTAGAAATTCTCCTTTACTTTTGCGAGCTCGTAACGTCCGTATGTGTAGGGACGAAGCGCCAGCGCGGATTTGCTTTTTCCTGATTCGCTGAGGGATGTGCCTGCACTGATCTTACCGTATTTCCGGGAAAACAGCACGATCATGCGGCGCCCGTTCACTGTTTTGATCTGCCGCATCACCACAGCCCTGGTTTCTGTGTCCATGTTTATCCTTTATAACCGAAATTGCTTAGGGCTGTCTGGTTATCACGCCAATTTTCTTTCACTTTCACCCACAATTCCACATAGACCTTCGTTCCCAGCAGTGCCTCGAGTTCCAGGCGCGCGCTCTTTCCGATTCCTTTGAGCTTTCTGCCGTCTTTCCCGATCAAAATGCCCTTATGGGATTTTTTTTCGCAATAAATGACGGCGCCCACATTGGTGATCCCGGGCTTTTCTTCGTACATCTCGATCTCGATAGCCACGCCGTGGGGCACTTCGTCGTTCAGGTACATCAAGACTTTTTCCCGGATGATTTCACTCACGAGAAAGCGTTCCGGATAATCCGTCACCATGTCCGCCGGGAAATACATCGGCCCTTCCACCAGCATTCCTTCGATGGTTTCCACAAGGACGTCCACATTGTGTCCAAGTTTTGCCTGGGTGCCGATGATCGCATCGAAAATGTTCATGGCTTCGTACGTCTCATAGGTCCGACGGAAAGCCTCCGGTCCCAGCTTGTCGATCTTATTGATTACGAGTACCTTACGGGTATTGTTCTGCTTCAGCAAGGTCAAAATGTAGTCGTCTCCCGACCCCGTCCCGGCGTATTCATCGTCCACAAGAAATAAGATTACATCCACTTCCCGGAGTGTGCTCGTGGCAGCCTCGGTCATGTAGTTCCCCAACTTGTTTTTCGGCTTGTGGATCCCCGGTGTATCGATAAACACCATCTGACAGCCTTCGTTTTCGCCGGCTCCTTCCGCCCGTGTATAGATGCCTCGTATCGTATTGCGGGTTGTCTGAGGTTTTTCTGTGGTTATGGCGATCTTTTCGCCCAGGATCGCATTGAGCAGCGTTGATTTTCCCACATTGGGTCTGCCAACGATCCCGATAAATCCTGTTTTCATAATCGGAAGCCCTCCAGCAACAATTCTTTGATATCATACTTTTCCAAATGATTTTCATCGGAGCCTGTGATCACGGTCAGAGCGTCGCCGAATTCGTACATAAACTGTCGGCAGATCCCGCAGGGCCAGGCTTTCCCGCCGCTGCTGGCAATGGCGATCGCTTTGAACCTCCGGTGTCCGTCGGACACCGCTTTTACAAAGGCAGTCCGTTCTGCACATATGGTGGCGCCAAAGGATGAATTCTCTACATTGACACCTGTGTACACTTCTCCGGTCTCTGTGAGCAGTGCGGCGCCGACCGAAAATTCGGAATACGGCGCATATGCGTTCCGAAGGGCATCTTTGGCCAATCGGAACAACGCTTTGTCATCCAACGTTATCTCCTCCCGTTTCGCGGCGCTGCAGGGCCATCTCCGCCAGTACGATTTCTTCCTTTGCCCGCATGGTCCGCTTGTCTTCATCCTCGATATGATCGTAGCCCAACAGGTGATATACGCTGTGGGTAAACAGATAGAGCAACTCTCTCTGCAGGGAATGTCCGTATTCCGCAGCCTGCTGTTCCGCTCTCTTTCGACAGATCACCACATCGCCCAGGCTGATCTCTCCGGCGTCGGTCAAATACGCAAACCCGTCAAACTGCGGAAAAGAAAGGACGTCGGTCACTTCGTCCGTTTTCCGGTATTCCCGGTTCAGACGACGGATCTCGGACGAATCGACAAAGGATACGCTCATCGACAATCTGGAGGGATCCAAGCCTTCTTCCCGGGCACAGAGCACAGCTGCCTGTTGCATCAGGTCGGCAAGTCCCTCGTCCAAATCCGAATCACTGTCAAAATAGATGAACATGCTACTCCTCGTTCCATTCGGGATGCTTTTTCAAATACCATTCGTACGCATTGACGATCCGGCGGACCAACGGGTGACGGACCACATCGCTGTCGGTCAGTCTGCAGAAAGCAATGCCGTCCACATCCTTTAATACATTCATCGCATCGATCAGTCCGGACCGACGGCCGCGGGGAAGGTCGATCTGCGTAATATCCCCCGTGACGATCACTTTGGAACCGAAGCCCATTCGCGTCAGAAACATTTTCATCTGCTCTTTCGTGGCATTCTGCGCTTCGTCCAGAATGATAAAGGCATTGTCCAGGGTGCGCCCGCGCATGTACGCAAGCGGAACCACTTCAATGGTTTCTTTTTCCTTTAAGCGAAGTGCACTGTCCCGCCCTAGAATGTCATACAGAGCATCGTACAGAGGGCGCAGATACGGGTCGACTTTTTCCTGCAGATCTCCGGGCAGAAACCCCAGCCGCTCGCCGGCTTCCACGGCCGGACGCGCCAAGATGATTTTTTCCACCTCTTTATTCTTAAGAGACTGAATGGCCATGGCTACTGCGATATAGGTTTTCCCGGTGCCGGCAGGGCCGATCCCGAAGACGATATCATTCTTCTTGACGGCTTGCACGTACCTCTTCTGACCCAGCGTCTTGGCCTTCAGCGGCTTTCCCCTGTGGGTAAAACAAATCACATCTTCGGCCAGCGTGGTCTGTGTATAGGAAATGCCTTCCCTGGAGAGCGCCATGATGTAACTCACTTTTTGCTCGTCCAGGATCTGTCCGCTGTCTATCACAGTAAAAAGTTCGTTGATGATTTCGCCGGCTCGTTCACATTCTTCGCCACGGATCAAGATCTCTTCTCCCCGAAGGACGATCTCCACATCGCAATCCTTCTCAATGCTTTTTAAGTTGACGTCCAGGATGCCGAAAACCTCGTTGGGTGCCACAGACTGGACCGGAATCATTCGCAGTTCGCTCAAATATGCCTCCTCGTCGATATACATGGTATTGATCTTAATATTATATCACAAAAATAGCCCGTATACGGGCTATTTTTGCATTTTGAGGACCCTGTTCCGCAGATCAGAATTTGTGCACGAAATCCTCCAGATCGTAGCGATCCAGGCCGAGCTTGGCCAGGGTGCGAGCCCCTTCTTTTCTGTAGTCCCGTTCCATCAGAACCGATACGATATTGATGATCGAATCCATGATCGGTGTTTCTAGTCCGATGTGCCGTGCAAAGTCTGTCATATAAACCAGGCCATACCCTACATCCTCATTGAAGTAGCGATAATCCAGCGAGTGCTGTGCCATGATCCCTTTATATCCGGGCGCCGTGGAATACCCTACGTCATAGCTGTCCACCGCCTGATACCCTTGAAGCATGCCCAGCTCGGTATCCCGCATGATCCGAACGCCCAGCTTTGCGCCGATGGCGATTTTCTCATCGTCCACGGCCTTGATCAGCCGCCCCACCGCAGGCGTCACGCCTTCCTCGTAGAACAGAAAGTCGCCGCCGGTTCTTTCGATGAGCGCCACGTTCAGCAAAGATACGGCCGGATGGATCACCGGATTCGCATTCTGAAAGCTGGTCTGCCACACATTGTCCACCAGTTCCATGGTATCGTGAACAGGGTGAACCAGGTTGTACACTTTCTGATTGCAGGAAGAAGGAAGCGCAGCAATGTACAATCCGCCCTTCAGCCGATTGTGAATAAAGACTGTTCCGGCTTCCACAAGGCGCGCCGCATAGGGCAGCGTCGAGGTTTCAGCGACTACGATTCGCTCGTCCAACAAATCGATGCCGAGACCCTGCTTAAAGACGATGGCTCCGGAGAACGAAGCCGGACAAACAACAAAGACCTGACCTTCCTTGGCGTAGGGTTTGCATGCCTTTGCAAAAGGCTCCGTGCTGTAGGCCGGCCCAACGGCAATGATCAGTTCCGCGCCTTCCAGCACCCGATCGATTTCGCTTCCGGCGTAGGCGATCGGCGCAAACCCTTCCATCTCTCCCCGGCATTCGATCCCGCCCTTTTGGGCGATCCCCCGGATCACGTCAAATTGAGGAAAATCGAACATCCACACTTCATGGCCTGCCCTCGACCATTCAAAGGCTGCCGCATGGGCGCCGTTTCCCGATCCCAGAATAGCAACTTTCATTTTACTCCTCCTGACTGCGTTCAAACATCAACACTGCGTCCATCGGCAGAAAGCACCGCAGACATATTGATTATACAGCAATTCATGTGCCAATTATAAAAATTTCCGCAATATGTCTTATTTGGGGCCTTTTCAGCCCCATCATTCCGAAATGAATACAGAATGCGCTTGGGTGGGCAAAATATTTTGACTAAATCGGTCTAAAGTGTTAAATTTTTTTTACCCGGGAGGTGAACGACATGTTAGCCAAATACGCGGACCAGATTCTGAACATCTTCAATTATGTCGACAGTGCTCTTATCACGGACAAGGACGGCATCGTTCGGTACTACCACCTGGTCCGTCCGGATCTGAACAGCATGAAACCCCATGAAATGCTGGGGAAATCCATTTTCGACGTTTACAAGAACCTCACAAAGGAAAACAGCATCGTCTGGAGCGTCCTGAAGACCGGCAAACCCCAGCTGAACGTACCCCAGCGATTCACAACCTATAACGATGAAACCATCGACGGCATCATCAGCGCTCTTCCTTTGATCGAAAAAGGCAAGATCATCGGCGCAGTGGAGGTGGCCAGCTATCAAAAAGAAAAAATCGTTCTCTC
>JAAYDG010000016.1 GCA_012729355.1 Clostridiales bacterium | reverse complement strand
GGAGGACCGTATAAAAGCGGGCGCAAACAGGAAAATGACAAATACAACGAATCATCCGATCCCCCAGGGGAACTATGCTCCTGCGACCAGAGGCGGAAATTTCATTTATACAGCCGGCATGACGCCGAGGAAAAACGGGGAGCTGATCCTTACCGGAAAAGTAAAGGTGTCCGAATCCATTGAAATATACAGAGAAGCCGTAAGACAAGCTACTGCCAATGCGCTGACAGCGGCCGTCAATATGTTGAAAGAAAAAGAATATGTCGGACAGATCCTGTCCCTTACGGTCTACGTCAATGCGGAGGAAGGCTACACCGCCCACGCCCGTATGGCAGATCTCGCATCGGAATACCTGTACGAAGAACTGGGCGAAGCCGGGATCGGCAGCCGCGTGGCCGTCGGCGTGGCATCCTTGCCCGGTGATGCCCCGGTGGAGATCCAGCTCGTTGCGCTGGCATCTGTCATGAACGAGGAACTGCAAGAGTAAGCTGATCCGGAAACGCTTCATTCCAAAATATGTTAATAAATCTTTCCAGTAGCATCGCAACCTCTGCTCTTGTGGCTGTCTCTTCGGGAACAAAGAATCCTTCGCTGCGACCC
The DNA here is from genome assembly GCA_012729355.1 of Clostridiales bacterium. GTDB lineage: Bacteria > Bacillota > Clostridia > Peptostreptococcales > Anaerovoracaceae > UBA10908. The sequence goes on along the minus strand of JAAYDG010000016.1, from coordinate 8,991 downwards.
GTCATGATACCGGCGCTTTGACAATACAGGACTGCATTCCGTGCATACTCCGAGATGCTGTCTGTATCATTGTATCCAAGCGCAGTACCCCGGTCCTCCGGCAAAGTGCCCAGAAAGTCCGCAAACCGGTACAGCATCGAGGCTATTTGCTCCCGGGTGATCGGATCTTCCGGTCCGAACCTTCCGTCTCCGTAGCCGTTAATCAACCCTTCTTTGAAAGCCCAACTTACATACTTTCCATAATACATGCTCTCGGAGCAATCGCTGAACCTTTCCGGATCCCTAGATTCCACTCCTTCGTAGCTTCGCTCATATAATCTTCCCATGACTGCAGCAAACATACCGCGCGACATACTGCGCTCCGGCGAAAAGATACCGGCTCCCGTGCCCAGGAAAATCTCCCTTTCCGAAACGAATCCGACAGCGGCCTTCGCCCAGTGAAAATCAATATCCGTGAAGATTTTCTCATTCTCTTTAAACTGAACTGTTACGTCGGGAAGCGCAATGTATTTTCCGTTCGTTGCGAAGCCGATAAATCTGTGGATTCCATCCCCGTCTGTATAGAAGGGCAACCCTGCCGCTTCGTCATACGTCTCTCCGCTGTCCACAACCAGCGCATAGGGGGAGAATTCTATGGCTTCGAACACGAGATACCAGGCGTCGCTGATCTGTCTGAGCCGAGAGGCCAGCGCCGCGGCACGTCCGTTGCCGCCTTTGTGCACAACGGAAAGCTGTTCTTTCAAATCCAGTAGATCCTCGGGCACCGGAAGAGAGATCGTTACAGCATAGCCGTCTTTCGGCTCTGTTTTCATATTTGTGCCCTTGATGTACAGAGAAATATCGAAGGGATATACACGGTTGCCGATCCCGAAGCCAAAACCCGAAGCGCTTTCATCCGTATCTGTGACCTTTACCTCCACAGAGCTGGAAAATGCATTCGTCATATTGGCTTCCGCCCGGATCGGAGCGGGTGCGCTTTCAAATACGCTGCTGCGGGTCTCGGTGACCGTTATGGTGCGAGATGGCGTTCGTTTGCGACGAGCAGGCACGGGCGTCCATGCGGCATAAACCGGCGTATTGCTCGTAAAAACCGTCTCGACAGTGACGATGGCGCCGCTGCCGTCGGCGACAGGATACCAGCCATTGAAGGTGTAACCGGCCCGGACCGGTTCCGGCAGACTGCTCAGCTTGCCGTCGGCTTCCACCGGCGCGCTGAGAGGAGCCACCGTGCCGCCGCCATTGACGTCATAGACCACAGTGGCATAGAGGTGCGCCGGCCTTGTTGCAGCGCCGGAAAGACCGGGCAAAGAAGAATAATCGCAGTTTGACCAGGGATTCACGGCGATGGCAGCATTGCCGCCGAACCTGCTGTTCATTTCCGCTGTGATATCCAGACAGCCCAGATCTCCCCCGTTTTTCGTGGTCGTGCCGCGCGCATCCGTAAAAACGCCGCCGGCCATGCCCGTAAAGGACAGCATATCAGCGCCAGCAGCACTGCCAAGGGCTCCAACGGCCCGTCCTACCGAGCCGCCTGTGACGGTCACGGAAGCATTCAGGGACACACAGTTGGCCGGGGCGCTGTTGCCTGCATACCCGACAAGTCCCCCGACAGTGTATTCCCCGCTGATGGTACCGGTGGCATAACAATTGGATATCCATCCCATTTTTTGTCCCACGATGCCCCCGACGTAAGTTTTACCGGATACATCTCCAGTGACATAACAGTTGGAAACTGTGCTCCAAGGCGAAATAAACCCTGCGATCCCCCCCACATCCTGATCACTGGGTCCGGTGATCCGTCCGGTGATCGTTCCTGCGGAAGAGCATCGCAAAATACTTCTTCGCTGCGCGCTGGTGCTAAAAAGATAGCCGGTGATGCCGCCGACCCTCCCCAATCCCGATACGCTGCAATCGGTATGGCAGTCGGTGATGCTCGCCTCGGAGGCGCCGGTGATGCCGCCGCAGTAGATGTTATCGCCGGAAATCGTCCCGGAGACGGTACAGCCCGAAACGGTGCCATAGGCTCTTCCGACCACACCCCCGATATTGGTACCGCCAATGATGGAAACATCCTCAAGCACGATATTCTCAACGGTGCTTCCCGCATCCGTCCATCCAAACAGACCGAGCTCGTTGGCTCCAGCGATGGTGAGATCCGACATGATGTGTCCGCCTCCATCGAAATGTCCCTTGAATCCGTTTCCGGAATTTCCGATGGGCGTCCAGGGACTGCTCAGCGACAGGTCTGAAGTCAGCCTGTAGTATTTATCATTGTAGCTGATATCGCCTGCGTTCACCAGGCCCGCAAGGATTCGCAGCTGCGCTTCAGTGGAAATCAGATAGGCATTGCCTGCATTGGCGCCGGTGCCGCCGTCAAAGGGGCTCCCGCCCACGGCATAAGCACCGACAGGCAACAGGGAGAACACCATACATGTCATAAGCAGTATCATTATAGTTTTCCGTCTCATCACTCTTGTTCTCCTATTTTCACTCCGATCCGACCGGCCTGCAAACACACACCTTGCGGTCACACATACAAAGTGCTACTATAAAAATACACCTAGAGTTAACTCGAGAGTCAAGTGTTTGCTTTCATATCGGAGGGATAGTATCATGGCCAAACCCCGGGGATTGTTTTCCATCGGCGAGATCGCTTCAGCCTGTGGCGTAAGCATCGACACGCTACGGTTTTATGAGACAAAATCCCTTTTACACCCCGCACACACTGACCCGATCTCCGGATACCGATATTACAGCTTGGAAAACCTTCTCCGACTTCGCAAGGTTTTGGGGCTGAAAGAAGCGGGATTGTCATTGCGAGAGATCAGAGATTACATGGACAGCAGCATACATCCGATAAAAAAGATTACCGAGCTTAAGGAACGGCGGAACCGGCTTACCCGGGCCATCGAAAATCTTCAGATCCACAGTACAGAAACAGGCGACCTGACCGTACATGAGATGGAGTTGCCCGAGCGCCTTTGCCTGTGCCGGACCATCCAGGCCAAAGACGGAGATCATGCGATCCTTTCGATCGGCGCATTTTATGAGGAGCTCATCAGAAACGGCGTTCCGATCAGCCGCGCCTGGCCCGAATTCTGTGAGTACCCCGATGAAAGGCTGTTGCAGGGTGAATTTCCGGTCAAGGATTTTACGGTCAGGGCCTGCCTGCCCGTAGACAAAGATAACGCGCCGCCTGAGGCGGTGCGCTATCCCTCCGGCTTTGCGATCACCGTCAATTACCGGGGCAGTTATTATGATCTGTGGAAAGCCTACGAAGCGTTGATCAACTACATGGATCAAAAGGGATTGGACCCTTCCGGATATCCTCAGGAGATCTATCTGGAGATCGATTCGGACGGATCGGCGCGGCCGGATGAGCCCGGAAATATCACCCGGATCATCGTTCCGTGCGCTTATCATAATCCTTCCGGATCTTGTCGCTCCAGTCTTCCGGCACAGCAGCGCACATTCGAAACGAAGACACAGCTTCTCCGACTGCATCAAAATTCAGCGCTACCCCCTGGCTGTCTGCATGATAGGTCTGGGCCCTGTCGGCGCTGATCCCAAATCTGCCGGCCGCCGCCACCGCATCGATGTTCGCGCCAAGGAAAATAAATTCCCAGCCATACTTTTCCTTTTGCCGTTCGATCTGCGCCCTTACTTTCTCCGCGGAATACTCCCGGCTTGCGTTCTCTTCTCCGTCCGTAATGATGACGAACAGCACTTTTTCGGCTCGGTATCCTTCCGCAGTATGCTTCTGGACATTGCCGATCTTATGAATGGTCCTGCCTACGGCATCCAATAGGGCTGTTGAACCCCCGACTGCATACTCGTTGTCCGTGATGGGATCCACTGCCCGGATATCGATCCGGTCGTGAAGCAGCTCATAACCATTGTCAAATAAAACCGTCGTAATACGGCATTCTCCCTCGGCAGCCTTCTGCTTTTCGAGCATCGTGTTGTAACCACCGATCGTATCCCGCTCCAACCCGCTCATCGAACCGCTCTTGTCGAGTATGAATACCAACTCTGTCAAACCCTTTTTCATTGCTTTGTCCTCCTTTGCGCTCTTGTGCCTTTAAGATAGCAAGTTGTCCAAAGCCTCGGGTCGCTTTCAAAGCGACAATTTACCGGTTAGAAACCGCCCAGCAGGGGCTGGTCGTATTGAAACAGCACTTCGTTGATCCCAAAGATATCGTATTGCCCATTGACGATGAAATACTCAACGATCACGTCGAACTTCTGGCTGGGAGACAATGCATACCCGGCCCGTTTCAGCAAATCTTCAGTCTCTCCCAAGGACAGCTCCAGGGCCACGGCAAGAGCCACTATGGTCCGCTTGCCCGGCATGTAGCCTTTTCCTGCTCTGATCTTGGAAAACAACTTGCGGTCCAGATTCGCTCGCTTGTAGACTTCCACATCGCTTTTTCCTTTGGCATCGATCAGGCGCAGCAGCGTTGCGGAGAAGGGTTCGTCGAGCTCCGGAATAAAAATCTCCGGACGCTTGCAGGGCGCCGCAGACTCCAGAAGATATTCCTCTTCCACCTGAAGCAGCCGGCGCGGGCTGTCTTCGCGCTCTTGGGCATAGTGTTCATCGAGATAGCTCTGCACATCCCCCAGCAGCTCGCGGCTCACAGCATAGGCAGTTTTATCGAAGACCGCAAGGTACACGTCCAGGTCGTGATCTTCGAGAAAAACCCGAATCGCCGACGTTGCGGCCTGCAAGGCCTCCGCCTTGGGGTATCCGTAGATCCCGCTTGATATCAGAGGAAAAGCCACGCTTTCGCAGTGGTTGTCTACAGCGAGGCGAAGGGCTGAAGTATAAGCAGAACGCAGGAGCTTTTCACTTTCTTGCCTATGCTCCGGGCAATATACCGGGCCCGCTGCATGGATGATAAACTTGGCCGGCAATCCAAAGCCCGGCGTTATAACGGCCTCTCCGGTCCGGATCGGGGCCAGCTTCCGGCAGGCGGCCTCCAATTCCCGGACACCGGCCGCGCTGAATATGGCCCCGCAGACGCCGCCGCCCATAGCGAGCTGGGTATTCGCCGCATTGACGATAGCGTCTGTCTTCATCTTTGTAATGTCTTGGCGGACAATGGTAAAAGGCATAAATTCCTCCTTGTACTCTGCAACATCAGTCTTTGCTCTTATGGATCAGTTTATCATCAAACCATGTAAAATCAATACGCACGGCTGTGGAGAAAACAGAAAACCCTGTGATATTGACGATCACAGGGCTTTCCTGGAGCTACTGAGCGGATTCGAACCGCTGACCTGCTGATTACGAATCAGCTGCTCTACCGACTGAGCCACAGTAGCATGTAGGCTGTTGTATTGCGAACCGGATTACATATTATCACAAGGCTCAATCGCTTGCAATGAAAAATAATTTCGTCTTTTTTAAAAAAAAGTGTACTTTTTGCAATATATGTGATATTGTAACACCAATGTGAGCCCTATGCTCGAAATTGCGTGAGCATCGGGTTTTTTACAGAACATGCAGAAAGCAGGTAAGAACAATGACAGGTAAAGTAAAATGGTTTAACAGAGCCAAAGGGTACGGTTTCATCGAAAGAGAAGACGGCGACGATGTGTTCGTTCATTTCTCCGGACTGACCGGAGTTCCCAAGAGGGATGGTCAGCTGTTCCTCGAAGACGGCGAAGAAGTCAGCTTCGAGATCAGTGACGGAGCCAAAGGGCCCCAAGCGACCAATGTCGAATTGATATAAAATCCAAAAGATTATTAATATCAGTTACGCAAAGAGACGGCTGAGTAAGCCGTCTCTTTGCTTTTTGTTGATTTGCTTATTCTTGCTTCTCAGATCACAGAAGTTGCAAGTTCGGAGGGAATGTCGATGCCCAAGGCTTCGGCGACTGTTCCGTTGATGTGGTACAAGAATTCGGCGGAAGACCGGATCGGCATGGAGGCGGGATCCGCACCCTCTTTAAAGATTTCCACAGCCATCAACCCGGTCTGATACCCCAGGCCGGGATAGTCGATCGCAGCGGTGGCCAATCCGCCGCTTTCCACCATTGCTTTCGAACTGACGATCACGGGAATACCGGCTTGCGCAGCCGCTCCGTACACTTTGTCTGTAACCGACAGAAGCTGTTCGTCTTCCGGAATATAAAGCGCATCACACGAGGACAGGATCTCCTCCAGGATCCCGTCGATATCGCCGACGTTTTCCACCGGTGCTTCGATGGGTTCCAGTCCGGCTTCTCCCGCGGCCCTTCTGAAGTGCTCGGCTTGCAATGCCGAATACGCCTCCCCTTCCGTATAGAGGATCCCGGCGGAAGCAACGGCGGGCATCAGTGTTTTCAATAGACTGATCTGGGCTTCCACAGGATTCATATCCGTCGTACCGGAAACGTTTCCGCCGGGCGCCTGTTCGGACGTGATCAGGCCGGCAGCCACATAATCCGGAACGGCGGCGCCCAGGACCGGCACATCGGATACCGTTGCTGCGGCCGCCCGGGTCCCATCGGGGCCCACTGCCATCACCAGATCCATCTCGTCCGCCACGTACTGTTGCGCGATCTCTTCGTACATGGCGGATTGACCCTCCGCGTCGTTTTCCACAAAGATCACTGTTTGATTGCTGATATAGCCGCTTTCCGAAATCGCCAGAATAAATCCTGTTACGATCTCTTCGGAGGCAGGGTGCGCCGAGTCGCTCAGAATGCCGATTCTGGGGGGAATGGCACCCCCGCCTGACCCCGTTCCGCCTCCGCAACCCGTCGCTAATATGAGGACGGCTGCCATGGCCAAAGTCAATGTTTTTTTCATGGTATTTCGCATGGATCGTTCCTCCTTTACAGTGCAGCCGGGTCTTCCGGGAGAAATTAAAACACCCTCAAACCTGCTTGTTCGGCTCGGAGGGCGTTTAATCTTTCTTCAACTTCTGTCGTTCCGGAGCAAAGCAAGGCAACTTCTGTGCCCTGCCAAATAAAAATGTTCCCCTAAAACGCCCGCACCGGGCCCGGCCTTTCGGGAAACACTTTCGGGAACGACTATCGTCTCATCGCTGCATCTGTTTCCCGACTCTCTTGTCCTATAAGTGTATCGCATCACGCGTTTTTGTCAAGGAAATTTCTTCCATCCATTGTGCCCGAATCGTCTCTCCTTACAGGATTTCCAACAGTTCTTCCGGCCTTTCGATAAAGTGGTCCGGCTTGTAAAGACCCTCTTTCTGTTCCTCTGTGACACAGATGCTCCAGCCGACCAGCACGGATTGGACACCGGCATTCCTGGCGCAGAGCACATCGAACTTGCTGTCTCCCACGAACAAGGCTTCGTGAGGGTTCAACCCGAGTTTTTCCAGGCAGATCCGGCAGGGTGTCGGGTCGGGCTTGTGCACCGTCGTATCTTCTGCGGATACCACGGCATCGAACAGGTGCGCAATGTCGAATTTGTACAGACCCTGGGTTGTGGATTCCCACAGGCGTGACGTGACAATGCCCATGAGATACCCCTTGTGCTTCAGTTCGGCGATCAACTCCGGTATGCCGGGAAACATATGAATTTTTTCTTTATAGACCTTCCGCTGGTATTCTCGATACGTGTTCACCATCTCTTCGGTATCCCGACCGGGAAACAGCTTTGCCATGGTCAGATTCAAGGGTTCTCCGAAGGTGGGCGTAATGGCGGAAATCGGCCGTTCCGCACCTTCCACGGTGCGGAAGGTGTGCTGCCAGGATTGGATGATGATGTCGTTGGTGTTCATGATGGTGCCGTCAAAATCGAACAGCACGGCCTTGTATTTCTGCTTCATTCTTCTTCGCTTTCGGTTTTTTTCGGTAGATCCTGATCGTCTTTTCTCTTCGTTGCGGAACGTTTGTCTTCCCGGCGCTTTCTGGCGGCTTCGACTCTGTTCTCGCATGCGATTCGCTCTTCTTCTTCCTTTTTCCGCCTGGCCTGCTTTTTCAGTTTCCCCCGCCGTTTCAGCTCAAAGAATCCGGGTTCCTCCACCTCCAGAGCATAGGAGCTGTTGAACACGTGGATCCGGCCGGTGTCGTTGAGCCGTTTGATCACGATAAGCATAAAGGGCATGATCAGGATGCCCAAAGGTCCGAATATGGAGACGCCCAGGAAAATGCTCATGAGCATGATCACCGGATGCAGTCCGATGGAATCGCCTACGATCTTGGGTTCCAGGAAATTCCGTATGATCGTAACGATGGCATACACGATAAAAAGCTGGACGGCAAACGTGTAATTCTGATTGATGATTTCGATGATCACCCAGGGGATCATGATGCCTCCGGTGCCCAGAGCCGGAAGAATATCGAACATGGCGATGAGCAGGGACATGACCATAGCGTCTTCCACGCCGATGGCCATAAAGCCCACATACAGTTCCGTCATGGTGATGAACATGATCGCCGCATAGGATGTGATGATCTTTCCGAAGGTCTGGACCACGTATTTTTTGGATTCCAGCAGGATACACTGGTGGTTGTAGGAAAACTGTTCCAAAATAAAATGCTTGATCGAAGGGAAATCCAGAGACATAAACACGGTGGCCACGATGCAGAACACTGCGCCGATCACGAATTTCGGGATGCTGAAAGCCAGATTCTGGGCCATTTTGACCGCCTGCTCGGATACGTAGATGATGATCTCCGAAGTCTTGGCCAAAATATCGTCGGACAGCCGATCGATGTATTCCAGCCGGTTTGGCGTCAGACTTTCCGCTCGGGTTTCATACCAGTTCAGAATGTTTTCGATGGCCGGTTCAATGGAGTCTCTGTAATGCGAGGGAATTTCGGCCAGCCAGTTGAAGACGGCCCAAAGCAAATGGGTGAACGCCCAGGTCATCGAAATGCTCAACACGATGTAAAAAAGCAATACGACAATTCCCGCTGTCCCCCTGCGGGGCAGATTGAAGGAGCAGGAAAGGCCGTCGATGGGCCTTTTGAGCATAAAGGTGATCAGCGCGGCGATGATGAAAGGCGTGACGGCGTAGATCACGTAGCGGAATG
>JAAYDG010000112.1 GCA_012729355.1 Clostridiales bacterium | reverse complement strand
CCGGTGAGCAGCCTGGGCGCCAGGCAGCCGAAGGAGGCTCCGACTTTGTGACAGCCGGTGGGAAACCATTTGCCCACCATGGCAAAAATCCGGCAGGGAACGCCGGTGAGGGACGAGGGCAGTTCGATGTAGTTGGGCACCTTCTGAAACTGTCCGCCTTCTTCTTTGGGCTCGTTTTTCCAGGTGATACGAAACAGGTTCAGGGGATTGACTTCCCAAAGACCCACGCTTTTAAGCTTATCCACAATGGATGAGGGGATCGTTCCCGGGTCGCGCATCTGAGCGATGGTCGGAATGATGATATTGTTTTCCCGCGCTTTGCGGATGTTGCTTTCCAGTCCTTTTTTTTGAATGGTCAGATCAATCATGTCAACTCCTCCTGTTTGACGGCTATAGGTTCTTTTATAAGCATTATACCTTGTTTGCGTTCGGGTTTACAGTCTCATTTCACTTGCGCGTATCAAAAAGCCCCTTCGAACAGAAGGGGCTTTGAGGGTTCTGTTGACCGTCATTCGATGAAGAACAGCGATAAGGACGGAACATAGGTGATAATCATAAGGAGCACGATGGCAACCAGGAGGAACGGAATGATGTATTTGAACATGCTTTCCATCTTGATCTTTGCCACGGCGGCGCCTACGAACAGGTTGCATCCGTAAGGGGGGGTGCACAGTCCGAAAGCCAGATTCACCGCCATGATCACGCCGAAGTGGACCGGACTGATGCCGAAGTGGGTGATGGTGGGCAACAGCATGGGAGCCATCACGATGATCGCAGGCACTGTGTCCAGAAAACAGCCGATGACCAGCAAAATGACGTTGATGACCAGCAGGATGACCATGGGATTTTCCGAAACGTTCATCAGGAACATGGATATGGCCTGGGGCACCCGCTCGAAGGTCATGAACGTGGAAAATACCGTGGAGTATCCCAACAGGAACGAGGTGACGCCGTTGAGTACAGAGGCGACCAGAAGCGTCTTGTACAATCCTTTCAGATCCATTTCTTTATAGATGAAAATGCTCACCAATATGGAATAGACCACAGAAACACAGGCGGCCTCCGTCGGCGTAAAGATTCCCGAATAAATGCCGCCCAAAATGATGACCGGCGACAGCAAAGCCCAAAATCCTTCACGGAACGTCTTCCAGATCAGACGGGCGCGTTGCTTCATTCCTTCTGCGACGGATACCTTCGCGGCTGCGGTTTTGATCGCCACATCCTGGCCCATTTTTTTACACATGATGATGTTGGTGGCCAGAAAACTCAGTCCGATGAAAATACCGGGGATGATACCGGCTAAAAACAGTGTGGGAACCGGAACCTTTGTGGTTGCGCCATACAGCACGAAAGACAGACTCGGGGGAATGATGGGTCCCACGGTCCCGCCGAAGCACACCAGTGTCGCAGCGTAAGCCGGGTCGTACCCTTTCTTTTTCATTTCCGGGATCATCATGCCGCCGATGGCGGAGGTGGTGGCCATGCCGGAGCCGGAAAGCGCGCCGAAAAACATGCAGGCCAATATGGTGATGGCGCCCAGACCGCCGGTGACGAACCCCACCAGAGACGATACGAAATCCACGATCCGCTTTGCAATCCCCCCGGTGGACATGGCGGTTCCCGCAAGCATAAAGAAGGGGATGGCCATGATCGTAAAGGAAAAAATGCCGGAATAGCAGTATTGAGCACTGATGATCATGTTTTGATTCGTGGTCAGCAGCATGGAGAGCATGGTTGCGCCGCCGATGGCGAATCCTACGGGCACGCCGACGACCAGCATGCCGAACAACGCCACAAACAAAACGAGTAATGTGGGATCCATTATGCTTCGCCCCCTTCCTCAATGCGCATTTCTTCCTGCAGAATCTCTTCGTCTGCGGGGGGGCCTTCTTTGATGCTTTTGACGGACTTCAAGATAGCGGCAACGCTTCTGAGGGGCATCAGACCGGTGCCCACGGCGACAGCCAGATATCCCCAGGATATGCTGATGTGGATGCCGGCGTACTTTGTGGTCCATTGTGAAATAACAAGGCTCGAGCTATAGTAGAACGTTACGAGACAGATCCCCAGGACGATCAACGAGGAAATGATGTTGAACACATGAGCTTTTTTGAACGGGAGTTTGTCCGTGAGCATCGTGATTTTGATATGCTCTCCTTCTCTTTCGCCCAGACTGATTCCCAGCCAGGAAATCCAGACAAAGAAAAACTTCCCAAGCTCTTCCGACCAATAAAGGGAATTGTTGAAAACGTAACGCATGATCACCTGTGCAAAGATGATGATAACCATAGCGGAGAACATTGCAATGATGGTGATTTCTTCGATTTTATTGAAAAGTGTAAAGATGTTGAAACGGTTTTTCATCTTTTCATCGCGCAAACAGGCCCGAAGGGCACGTTGCGTTCTCCTTCCTATCCCGATTGCTTCTACTGCGGGATATATTGTGATCCGAACCGGGGGTGATCTCCCGGTTCGGATCATTGTCGGGTCAATACCTTCGTCGGTTCAGATTATTCGGGGCAGGTGGCCAGCCAGGCATCGATGAGATCCTGTCCGACTTTTTCGGCCCAAAGGTCGTATGCGGGCTTGCAGAGTTCTTTGAATGCTGCGGATTCTTCCGCGGTCAGTTCGTAAATGGTTGCGCCGGCAGCTTCGAAGCTGGCGAGGTATTCCATTTCGTTAGCTCTTTCTTCTGCTCTCTGCATTTCGCACATCTGATGGATGCCGTCCAGAATGATGGGCTTCAGGTCTTCGGGAAGCGATTCCAGCCATTCCGTGGAGCAGACCAGAGGATAGGGAGAGCTGCAGTGATTGGTAATGGTGACATAAGGAGCCATCTCATACAGGCTGAAGTCGTTGAATACGCCCAGAGAGTGATCCAACGCATCGATGGTGCCCTGAGAAAGGGATGTGACAACTTCGCCCCACGCCATCGGTGTGGGGTTCGCGCCCATGGCCTGCCACAGCGTAACGTTCAGTTCGTTCTGCGAGATCCGGATCTTTGTGCCGTTGAAGTCTTCGGAATTATGATAGACTTTGTCTCTGCTGATCACGTTTCTCATGCCGTTGTAAAGCATGTCTACTGCGGTGTAGCCAGCTTCTGCCAACGCTTCGTTGAAGAGTTCCAGTCCCCCGTTTTCGAAGGTGCCGGTGATCCAGTCTTCGTAGGTGGGATACAGGTACGGAAGATCCACGCAGCTGGCTTCGTCTCCGGCGATGGCCGAGATGACCGAGGCCAGACCGAAGTAGAATTCGATGGTTCCCAGCTTGACGCCTGCAGCCATGTCCGGATCGTCGCCGGCCTGGCCGTCTGGATACATTTCTACGACCACGCGGCCGTCGGTTTCTTCCGCGAGGTACTCTGCCAGCCACAGGCCGGCGGTGTTGGTTGAGCGAGTGGAGGAGTCGGTATGACCGATCCGGATGAGGATGGTATCCTCGGCTTCGGGTTCGGTACCGCCGCCACCGCAACCTGCCAGTGCAAACACCATGGTCAGCACGAGCAAAATGCTAATGATTTTTTTCATGTTTTTTCTCCTTCTGCTTTCTTAGCTTGCCGGCATAAGCCGGCATATCAAAACGCGTTGCCGCGATGCGGCCTTTTCAGTGGAGTTCTGCAGTACTACTTGCAATATCTCCCGACGAAATACTCACGAACCTTCCGATTGTTCCGTATAATGTCGAATGTAATTTCGGCATGCCCGGGGTAGTATCCGTTTCCGATAAGCATGGATACGTGCTTTTTAACGCCTTCTGCGCCCAGAGATGCTTTCACAAAGTCGGTGCTCATGCTGAAAAAATATATTTTTCCGGAGTCCTTTGTGACCAAAATAGCGGATAGTTCTGTGTTTGGCACATTGACCGTATTGACCGTAAAATCTGCCAGCTTTCCACCTGTCGCCTCCAGATAGGCTTGATAGCTTGCCAGGGGCTCCTGGCCGTTGGCCTGGATCACGATATCGGCAATACCCAACGCTT
>JAAYDG010000111.1 GCA_012729355.1 Clostridiales bacterium | reverse complement strand
CGAATCCGGTGACTACAGCATTGAGGCTACACCTGTTCCCATCTCGAACACAGTAGTTAAGCTCTTTTGCGCCGAAGATACTTGGTGGGCAACTGCCCGGAAGAATAGGTCGTTGCCGGTTTTTTCGTAAGGCTCCATGGTCAAGCGGTTAAGACACCGCCCTTTCACGGCGGTAACCCGGGTTCGATTCCCGGTGGAGTCACCAGCGAAGAGCCGCACATGCGTGTGCGGCTTTTTACCTATTATGAAATTGTGCGGATATGGCGGAACTGGCAGACGTGCAGGATTTAGGTTCCTGTGGAGCAATCCGTGTGGGTTCGAGTCCCACTATCCGCACCAAGTACAAAGAATCTCAACCATTGGAGAGGAGCAAAGAGCCGCACATATTCGTGCGGCTCTTTGCTCTCTATTATTGAATGTGGGCCGATCAGTCCAGCAGACTGACACCATCCCATTCATCAGGAATCTCGCAGCCAAGGATATCCAGAATGGTGGGTGCCAGATCCAGCAGGCTGATGGTCTCCAGCTCTTTTCCTTTTTCCCACCGGGGGCCGTACAGAGCGATGGGGATGGTCATGTCCTCGGGCATTTCAGTGCCGTGGGACCTAGCGTGGCCGCCGTGATCCGCCGTAATCACCACAGAATATCCCTCGGGCAGGACTCCGATGAGCTTTTCGATGTTCCTGGAAGCCAGGGAAACAGCCTCCATATATTCCGGTCCCATCCAGCCGTGCTTGTGGGCGACTTCGTCTGTGTTCCCGCTGTAATAGAATACGAAGTCGGGCTCTTCTGCCCGGATCGCCTGGGCGCAGCGGTCACAAAGCTGGATATCGGCTGCATTGCCGTAGACTTTCCATTCGCACAGCTCGTCCCGGGCCAGTGCGCCGGGACGGCACAGATCCCTCAACTCGTTCCAGGTACGATAGAACAGGTTCTTTTTCTTATTGGCGTACAACACGTCAAAGAGACCGTCGATCCTATGGCTGGGACGGACATACATATTGTCCAGGTTGCCGTGCCGATCGGGTGTCACGCTGTGAAACAGGGACATGATGCAAGGCAGCGTAATGGATGGCATGACGGATCGCCCGTTCAAAGTGTAGGTGCACCGGGTGCGCATGAATTCGCGCAGGAACGGGTGTTCAGCCTGCAGTACTGCGTCGGGGCGCATTCCATCGATCAGGATCAGTAATACTTTGGGGTTCATTTCAAGTTTCCTCCTGTTGCAACAAAGTGTTGTTATTGTCCGGGCAGCCGGTAGGCGATGATGGTGATCTGGCCGAAGACGGGAATTCCTTTCGCCTCGCCTTTCAGCGACAAAGCGATGCCGCGGAACAGATTGAATATGCAGAACAGTTCCATGGCTGCCATCAGAAACATACCCACAGAGGGTATGAGCGCCAGCAGCGTCCCCACCACGGAAGACAGAATCAGATTCAGCAGACTCTGATTGGCATGGAAATGGGAAAACTGATTGTCCTCCTGCATAATAACCGGAACGAAGAAGAACAAATATCCCACAGCCGAACAGATTTTGCCGGACTGGATATCTCTTCGGCGGACCCGGTCGGTGAAATCCAGCACCCAGACGAAATTGCTGCGAAAAGCTGCTGCGGAATTTTTAATCAATTGCATCATCACTTGATACCGGAATAGATAAATGCATTCTTGATCTGCTTGTTGGCAAAAATGTAGGCAATCAGCATGGGGGCCATCAGCATGGTGGCGCCGGCCATCGTCACTTCCCAGCGAGGCAGCGCGCCGTCGGTGGCGGCATTCAGTGCCTGAATCGCATAGGGCAGCGTACGGACCCGATCATTGGTGGTCAGGGACAGATTCCAGAAGTAATCGTTCCAGCGTCGCAGGAATGCCATCAGCGCCATGGTGACCACCACGGGCTTCACCATGGGAAATGTGACGCGATACATGACCGTCAGCTCACTGGCGCCGTCCAGACGCGCCGCTTCCAGCACCTCGTTGTTGACTTGCATAAAGGCATTGCGGATAAAGAAGATGGTCGCTCCCGAATACGTAAACAGCAGGATCATGGAGCCGTAGGTGTTGAGCCATCCCAGTTTGGAAAACAGGATGAACAGCGGCAGAAATACGCACTGCACCGGGATCATCATATCGCTGAGGATGATGGCGAACAGAGGCTTCTTGAGCTTAAACTCCATGCGGCCGAAGGCAAAGGCGCAGGGGACGGAGCAGGCCAGGCAGGTAAATACAACGCACGTGGAGATTACAATGGAGTTCCAGCCGTACTTGGTGAAATTGGCTCCCTTCCAGGCGTCGGCAAAGTTCCCCCACAGAAATTGGGCGGGCCACCACACGGGAGGATTGCGCATCGCTTCCACCGTGCTCTTAAAAGAGGAAATGATCATGTAGTAAAACGGAAGTACAAACAGGATAAACAAGAAGGCCAGAATGACACACTCGGCGATTTTCCAAACCAGGGGATTCTTTTTCTTCAACAGAGATTTCTTGTAGATATCAGTCATGATGCGATTCCTCCTTTCTCACTGATAGTGTACCTTTTTGCCGGCCAGTGCAAAGTTGGCGACAGAGAGACTGGCGGTGATCAGAAGCAACACCACGGAGGCCGCCATGGCGCGGCCGTAATGCATAAAGCGAATGCCCTGCATATAGACGTAGTACGCCAGCATGTAGGTGGATGTACCGGGTCCGCCGTCGGTCATCATGGCTACGATATCGAAAGTCGTAAACGCAGCTACCGACGAGGTTACCAGCAGGTAGAACAGCGTGGGGCTCAGCAGAGGCACAGTGATGCGAAAGAAAGTGTTGGGTTTGCTGGATTTGTCCAGACGTGCCGCTTCGTACACGTAATCGGGGATGGACCGCAAACCGGATACCACGATCAGAACGCCGTAGCCCATGCCCTGCCAGATGGTAATGAATGCCAGAGACATCAATGCCGTCTGGGCGCCCAGGTACCAGTCGGAGGTGGGGAGGCCCAGCGTGGAGAGGATCAGGTTGAACACACCGGAGGTGGGTTGCATCATGTATCTGAAAATCGTGGCGATCGCTACGGTGGCAATGATGTAGGGAGTGAACATGATGGTTTGCACCAAATTGTGTCCGGGTTTGTTTTTATTGAGAAACACACCGACGACCACTTTTAGCGCAAGACCGATAAACACTGCGACCACCATAAAGACGATGGTATTTCGAAGAGAGGTCAGAAACAATGTGTCGGTAAAGATGTATTTGTAGTTGTAAAACCCTACGAATTCAATCGTCCCCCAGATCAAATCCCATTTCATGAAGCTCATGGCAATGCAGAAGATCAGGGCGAAGACAGTGGTTCCCAGGGCGATGATCACTGCCGGAGCGATCAGGACATAAGGATTCTTCAACGCACCATTGAGGATTTTATAAGCGCGGCCGTGTTGTTTCAGTTCGAGCTTTCGGAACGTTCTGAAATCGATTTGATCAATCGTCGACATGGAATACGCTCACCACCTCTCCGGTTTGTACCGTGCCGGTACGATTCTGGTCCGCGTCAAAGTAGAAGAGGTTTTCCTGGGGAATGAACAAGGATACTTGTTCGCCCACTTTTCTGGTTTCTCTCCTTCGCATGACGATGGAACCGCAGCCGATATCGACGGTAATCATGCAGTCGTGGCCCATGAATTCGTTGGTGAGCACGGTGCCTTGCAGATTCAGACCGTTTTCAGATTTGCCGAACTGAGCCAGACGGGGCTGGAATCCCACATAGCCGCCGTCGGAGAGTCTCAGCGCGTTCATGCCGGGATCACCGATGAACTGTGCTACGAACAGGTTGGAAGGGTTGTTATAGACTTCCTGGGGCGTGCCGTGCTGCTGGATCATTCCTTTGTACAGGACCACGATGTCGGTCCCCATGGTCATGGCCTCGGTCTGGTCATGCGTCACATAGATGAAGGTACACTTCAGGCGATTGTAGAGCTGGATCATATCCGTCCGCATCTGGATGCGCAATTTGGCGTCCAGGTTGGACAGAGGTTCGTCCATCAGGAAGGCTTTGGGACTCTTGGAAATCGCACGGGCCAACGCCACACGTTGCCGTTGGCCGCCGGACAGCTGACTGGGTTTGCGATCGGCATACTCGCTCAGGCCGGTCATATCCAGCACGTAGTTGACACGTTCATTGATTTCTTCTTTATCGATCTGATAATTTTTCAGACCGAATTCAATATTGCCGCGCACGGTCATATGGGGATAAATGGCATAGTTCTGAAAAACCATGGCAATGTTCCGCTCCCCGGGATCCACATCGGTCACATCGTTCTCATCGATGAAAATACGTCCGCCGGTCACCTCCTCCAGACCTGCGATCATGCGTAGCGCAGTTGTCTTTCCGCAGCCTGAAGGTCCCAGCAACACGGTGAAAGAGCCCTCCTCGATGGTCAGATCGAAGTGTTCCATGACGGGGGCACTGGTGCCGGCGTACTGCTTCTTGATGTCTTGCATGACGATAGCCATAAGCAATTACCTCTGCTTTCTGGTTCGAGTATGAAAAAACGATGAAAAAAAATAATACCTCTCACCCTGCGGGAGCGTTTACTCCTGCAGGGTGAGATCGTTGCATCTTACGGACAGAAGATCTTACTCATCAAAGAATGATCAGTTTCCCTCGTCCAGGATCTTTTGGCATTCGACGACCCACTTCTCCACCAAAGCAGCGGTCTTGTCGCCGGTGGCATAGTTTTCGGGATGTTGAGACAAGTCCACCAAGTCCTGAATGATGACGTTGGAATACATATCCTGCCAATGGGGCGTGGTGGGGCGTGCGTGGGCATCTTCCACAAATTGATAAATGTTCAGCAGGTTGGGATCTGCGTCGGTGGTGGCCTTGAAGGAAGGCGCATCCTTTACAGACTTGGTGAAGGCCATGTAACCGGACGTCTGGTTCCACCCGGCGCAGTTTTCGTCTTCCGCCAGATACTCTAAGAACGCAGCGGCTACTTCTTTCTGGGTTTCGGTGGCGCTGTTCATGATCATCATGTTGGAACCGCCGGTCACCACGGAGAAACCGGCAGAGCCGGCAGGCTGTTTGGCTACGACGATGTCGAAGTCGGCATGACCTTCATAGTTGTCCCTGAATTTCATTCCGCTGGCATACATGGTAATAGATCCAATGTACATGCCCAGTTTGCCCTGGGCCCACAGCTCATAGAAGCCGTCGGAGACATCGATATATCCGAAATCGTTATAAGCGCTGTAGGAAGATCCGTCCAGCATCATGGCAACCGCCAGATCCAGGATGGGTGCGCCGCTTTCTACGTCGAACATGATCTGGGTGCCGTCCTCGTTGTCGATGCTGCCGCCGTTGGAATATACTGCGGATTCCCAGGGCCACGCATCTTCATCCCAGTACTGGGCATGACCGTAGATGCCGTCGCCCAGCGCGGAAATATCCTTTGCGATCTGGTGCATATCTTCCCAGGTCCAGTCTTCCAACTCGTCTACCGTGTGACCGGCCTGCTCCAGCAGGGTTTTGTTCACAGAGGCAACGATGTAGGAACGGCCGGCGGGAACGGCGCAGATCGTGCCCTGCTGCGTGCAGGAGACCATCAGCCCGTCCAGGTAGTTGTCCAGCGTTTCCGCGGGAAGGTAGCTCTCCAGATCCACAGCCAGAGGATAGAACCGGGCGGTAGCCTGTTCCTCCACCTGAGAGATAACAGGCAAGCTTTTCGTCACAGCGCCGCCTGCCAGTTTCTCTGACAGCGCTCCGTACGAGCCCTGGCCGTAATACTCGAAAGCCACGGAGATGCCGGTTTCTTCCTCGTATTGCTCGCAGAATTCCTGTGCCTTCTGCTGCCAGTATTCGGCACGGTAATTATCCTGAGCCCAGACGCCCCACATGTCGAGGTAAACGTCCTTGTCGGTCTCTCCGGAGGCACTTACGTTAGAGCCTTCCACAACCCCCTTTTCATTGACTTCACCATTGTCGCCACCCCCTCCGCAGGCGACCAGGGAAAGGGTCATCAGGAGTACCAGAAACAGTGCTAAAACCTTTTTCATCTACTTTTCCTCCTCACGAATGATACTTTTAATGCTGTCTTCTGATTGCACATCATCAGCGAAAATACCCGTATGAGCAATCAAACTCCAAGAGCAGTATATATTTTTTGGAATCAATAATCAATGTGTATTTCAAAACCTTGGCTTTGGCTGCGCTATATGAGCCGGACGGGACATCTTGACGGAACCGGGCCGCGAGCGCTATAATGCCATATTGAGTCGATCTCACTGCGAATACGATTGGAGGTTATTGTTATCATGCGGCATTACAACAAGTTTCAGTGGAGTCTCAAACCCTACCGCCTGGCATCTCACAAAATCTGGAGTGTGGAACCTCGGGAGCGCGATGAATATTTAAAACTGGACTGGAACGAAGCCAGCATCCAGCCGTCTCCCCGGGTCAGCGAGCGGATCCACAAGTTGCTGGAGCACGAGAACTTCTACAACCTCTATCCCTCCATGATCAATCCGGAACTCAATGGCCTGCTGAGTCGTTATGTGGGTTTGCCGGAGGATCACATCCTCTACTTCTCCGGCAGCGATGTGGTACACGAATGTATCGTCCGCAGCTATATCGCTCCCGGCGACTCCGTATTGATTCTGGGCCCCTCCTACGACAACTTTCGCCTGACGGCGGAAAGCGCCGGTTGTCAGCTGTTCTTCTCGGAAGTCAGCCGAACGTTTGAGTTTATTCCGGAAAAATTCGAAGCCGACATCGATGCCGTCCATCCGTCCTTCCTTTATATCTGCAGTCCCAACAACCCCACCGGACACCTGCAGCCCGCTGAATATGTGGAACATCTGTTGAACAAGTATCCGGAAAGCATGTTCCTGGTGGATGAAGCCTACTATGAGTTTGCCGGCAAATCTGTCTGCGGCTTGACCCAAAATTACGAGAACATCGTGGTCACCCGCACCATGTCCAAGGCGTTTGCCCTGGCCAACTTCCGCTTCGGCTACATGATCACCAATCCCGTCAACATCGAGCATATGAACAAGATCCGCAACCCCAAGAACATCAACTCCTTTACCCAGGCTGCCGCCTGCGGCGTCCTGGAGGACCTGGAATACATGCAGTCCTATGTGGAGGAATGCAACAAGGCCAAGGATTGGTTCTTCGGCGAATTGAAAAAGCGCAGCAGCCGTCTGACCGTCTACTACGGCTATGCCAATGCCCTGCTGGTGGAATTCCCCACGATCGAAGAGATGGAAGGCATGTTTCAGCACCTCTCCCAAAACAAGATCTTCGTCCGTCCGCTCAAGCAGAGCGCACTCCTGGAGAAGTGTCTGCGCATTTCCATCGGCACTTCCGGGCAGATGAAGCGTGTTCTGGCCTCCATGGACGAATACTTCGCTTCCGAGCGTTGACATGCGACCGGAAGGGAACATATAAATATTGGCAAGTCTGTTGACATTCGTTGGATATATCATATAATTTAAGAACGATGAATCCATTACGACCATGTATCAATAATCAATATCGGCTCATGAGATAAGGCGTAATTCTAAAAGTAACTGAATATCAAGGAGGAAGACTATGTTTAAACGGAAAATGATTGCGATAGTCATGGTAATGGCTATGGTGTTTGGAGGGATTCCGGGTGTATTCGCCCAGGATGCCGAGACGGACGTTCAGGCGATGTTCGAAGACATGCCGGAAGCGAACTACTGGTCTTATGCCTCCTTGAGCGCAGCTGTGGAAAACGGATTG
Organism: Clostridiales bacterium; assembly: GCA_012729355.1. Classification (GTDB taxonomy): domain Bacteria; phylum Bacillota; class Clostridia; order Peptostreptococcales; family Anaerovoracaceae; genus UBA10908. The sequence continues at coordinate 8 of JAAYDG010000111.1, read as the reverse complement.
CTGAACGG